>JACQTH010000637.1 GCA_016210935.1 Acidobacteriota bacterium
TGGTGCGCCGGCGGTCGCCGCGCTCCCGGTAGACAGGAAAGCCGTGATACTCACCGATCTGCTCGAACACGCGGGCGCTGAACGCGACCGCGCGCCCGACCGCGACGTGGCGGCGCCCGCCAAACATGATCCAGATGCCGCGACTGGTCCGCGTTAGTCCGACGTGCCGGGCTGACCGAAGCAGCCAATCACATCGGACCTGCTGAAAGCGGACGGCCTGAAAGGCGGTGGGTTTAAACCTGGCACGTCGGCCTAAAGGCGGAAGCCACGACACCCTGCCGGCCCGTGTTTGCATTTGCTTCGCCTGCGCGCTACAAATGGAACATGCCTGCCCTTGCCGACATCCTCGCGCAGGAAACGCGCGAGGGTCAGCTGTATGACCAGCTCGATCGCCAGTGGGTGCACTGCTATGCGTGCGGCCACGACTGCCGGATTCCGCCCGGCGCGGTCGGCGTCTGCAAGGTGCGGTTCAACGAAAACGGCCGGCTGAAGGTTCCGTATGGGTACGTCGGCGGTATCCAGTGCGACCCGGTTGAAAAGAAGCCGTTCTTTCACGCGTATCCCGGCGCACTCGCCTTCAGCTTCGGGATGCTCGGCTGCGATCTTCACTGCGGCTACTGCCAGAACTGGGTGACGTCGCAGGCGGTCCGCGACCCTCGCGCCGTCGCGCCGCCGCAAGCCGAGACGCCCGGCGATCTCGTCGAGCAGGCGGTCGATCTCGGCGCAAAGCTGATCGTCAGCACGTACAACGAGCCGCTCATCACCAGCGAGTGGGCCGTCGAGATTTTCAGGAAGGCGAAGCAGGCAGGCCTCGTCACCGGCTTTGTGTCGAACGGCAACGGCACGCCGCGGGTGCTCGAATTCCTGCGCCCGTGGGTCGATCTCTACAAGGTCGACCTCAAAAGCTTCGACGATCGCCATTACCGCGAGCTCGGCGGCCGCCTCGCGCCGATTCTCGACACGATCAAGCGGCTGCACGAGATGCAGTTCTGGGTCGAGATCGTGACGCTCCTGATTCGCGGCTTCAATGATTCCGAGGACGAGCTCAAACGCCTCACCGAATTCGTCGCGGGCGTGTCGCCGGACATTCCGTGGCACGTCACGGCGTTTCACGCGGATTACAAGATGACCGACACGCCGGCGACGACCGCGGACATGTTGATTCGCGCGTCGGCGATCGCGAAGGACGCTGGGTTGAGGTTCGTCTACGCCGGCAATCTCCCGGGTCGCGTCGGCGCGCTCGAACACACGTATTGCCACGAGTGTGGCGAGCTGCTCATCGAACGCTACGGATACCTCATTCGCGGCTACTACCTGACCGCGCCGGGCGCCTGCCCGTCGTGCGCGTCCCCCGTGCCGGGACGGTGGAGCCCGTCGTTCGACGGCCAGCTCACCGCCCATCCCTTCGTGCCGGGCCGGTCCCGGCGTCTCACGCTCGTCCCCTGGTAATGCGGGCCGTACCGCCGCCTGGCCCGCCCAGGCTCGACGAGCGCAGGCGGGTCGCCGATCGACTCGGCCGGCCGCTGCGCAACCTCCGTCTGTCGGTCACCGACCGCTGCAATCTCCGCTGCCAGTACTGCATGCCGGAGGAGGAATACGTCTGGCTGCCGCGCGAGGATCTCCTCCACTTCGAGGAAATGAGCCGCCTGGTCGACGCGTTCACCGGATGCGGAGTGGACAAGGTGCGATTGACGGGCGGCGAGCCTCTGCTCCGCCGCGATCTGCCGACGCTCGTGTCACTGCTGGCGGCGAAGCCGGCGCTTCGCGATCTCGCCATGACGACGAACGGAATCCTGTTGAGCGATCACGCGAAAGCCTTGAAGCAGGCGGGGCTTCACCGCGTGACGGTCAGCCTCGACACGCTGCAGCCCGATCGGTTCAAGGCCCTGACGCGCCAGAACGCGCTCGACGCCGTGCTGTCGGGAATTCGAGCGGCGCGCGACGCATTTGGCCGGCTGAAGCTGGATGCCGTGGTGATTCGTGGTGTCAACGACGACGAAATCGTGTCGCTCCTCGATTTCGCGCGGTCGGCGAACGCCGAGCTCCGTTACATCGAGTACATGGATGTGGGGGGCGCCACTCACTGGTCCATGGACAAAGTCGTCAGCCGCACGGAGATCCTCGATCAGATCGCGCGAGCGTGCGGGCCGGTCGAGCCGGTCGTGGAGGAAAGCTCCGCGCCGGCCGATCGGTTCCGACTCCGCGACGGGACGGCTTTCGGGATCATCTCGTCGACGACCGATCCGTTCTGCCGGTCGTGCGATCGCAGTCGGGTGACGGCCGACGGAATGTGGTACTTGTGCTTGTACGCGTCGGCCGGTATCGATCTTCGCCGGCCTTTACGGGACGGCCGGGCGCTGGCCGAAATCGGCGCTCTCATCGAGTCGGTCTGGCAGGCCCGTACGGATCGCGGCGCGGAAACCCGGCTGACCCTGCGCGACCGTCGTCCGTTTGTGCCCGTCAGCGCACTCCGCGCGAACCCCCATCTGGAAATGCATACGAGAGGTGGATAGTCAGGGGGGCCGGGGACCGGGACCGGGGGCCGGGGACCCGGGGGCCCGGGTTTGAAAGACGCTGAGGGACGAATCCCGAACCCCGAATTATTTGGGCGCTTCGTTCTCTCCGGTCAGGAGCTCGGTCGTCTGCCGGTCGATCACGCCGGGCCGCTCGCGTTTCCGCTCTTCCATCCGGGCATAGACGAACGCGATCGCGAAAATCACGACGATCAAGCCGAGCGACAGCCATTTCGGGATCTCGACTGCGATCCAGCCGAGTACGTGCAGGTACTCGACCAGCAGCTTGATCCCGACCCACGCGATGATGATGAACGCGCCGTCCACGAGCACCGGATACCGCTGCACGATGATCAGCAGCTGACCGATGACCAGGCGCATTGCGATGATGCCGAGGACGCCGCCGGTGACGACCACCCAGATTTTGTCCGAGACGGCCACGGCGACCAGAATCGAATCGATCGCGAAGACGATGTCGGTCAGCTCCACCTTCACGACGGTCGCCCAGAACGCCGACATCCCCAGCCACGGTTTGGCCGTGGGAACGCTCCGGCGCTCCTGAACGTCACCGCCGCCGAAAAAGTGCTTGTACGGCAGATACAGCAGGTACAAGCCGCCGATCAGCTTCACGATCCCGAGACCGATCATCTGCACGGCAAAGACAGTCGCGGTGATGCGGAAGACAAACGCGCCGAGGATTCCGTACCGGAGCGCCTTGCGTTGCTGGGGCCTGGGCAGGCCCAGCACCAGCACCGCCAGGACCATGGCGTTGTCGGCGCTCAGCAACCCTTCGAGCGCGACGAGCAGCAGGATGGTGACGATGTCGGCCGGGGTGACGGCCGCGAACAGGTTTGTGAGGTCCAAGCGGGCTCCCCGCAGTATGCCTCAAAAACCATGCACTCGTGTGACTCATGTCCTTGACACGACTCGTATCAAGGTCCATACTGGGACCGTGGCACGGCAGGAGTTGTATCTCATCAGCATGGCGGCGCGGGAGCTGGGCATGCACCCGCAGACGCTGAGGAAATACGAGCGATTGGGCCTGGTGCGGCCGACCCGCACGATGGGCAGCATGCGCGTCTACTCCGGCGAGGAGCTCGAGCGGCTGCGGCTGATCAAGCACCTGGTCGACGAGCTGGGAATCAATCTGGCCGGGGTGCAGCGGCTGCTGACGGTCGCGGAGTCGGTCGAGCGGATGCGCTCGCTGGCCCGGGAAGAACGGCATGACCGCCGCCGTCTGCTCTTTCAGGAACTGGATCGCCTGAGCGAGATGCTGGGGTTGTGATGGACTTCAAGGACTATTACGCCACGCTCGGCCTGACGAAGACGGCCAGCGAAAAGGAAATCAAGCAGGCGTATCGCAAGCTCGCCCGCAAGTTTCACCCCGACGTCAATCCGGGCGACCGCTCCGCCGAAGCCCGCTTCAAGGAAATCAACGAGGCGTATGAAGTGCTCGGCGATCCGGAGAAGCGGCGCCGCTACGACGAGCTGGGCGCGAACTGGCGGATGTACGAGCAGGCGCAGCAAGCCGGCGCCGGGGCTGGCGCGCCGTTCGGGGGCGGCTGGACGTTCAACTTCGGCGGCCCGGGGGGCGGATTCCGGACCATGACCGAAGAGGAGATGCATCGCATCTTCGGCGATCAGGATCCGTTCTCGGATTTCTTCCACACCTTCTTCGGCGGCGGCGAGCCGGGCCGCCGCACGCGCGCCGGCCGCAGCACGCGCGGACGCCGGGGGCATGACGTCGAACAGGAGATCGAGCTGTCGCTCGAGGAAGCGTATCAGGGATCGACCAGGCGGTTGTCCATCAAGCACGACGGCCACACCCGGACCGTCGATGTTCGGATTCCCGCCGGAGTCGTCAACGGCTCCCGCGTCCGGATCGCCGGCGAGGGCGAACCCGGGCAGACGGGCGCGGGCGACCTGTATCTGCGGATTCGCGTGAAGCCGCACGAGCGGTTCGAGCTGAAGGGACGCGATCTGCATGTCCGCGTGCCGGTGGCGATCACGACCGCCGTGCTCGGCGGCGAAGCGGCGACGGCGACGCCGGGCGGGCGCACGTTGAAGCTGAAGATCCCGCAGGGGACGCAGAACGGCCAGGTGTTCCGGCTCAAGGGGCACGGAATGCCGACGCTGCGGACTTCCGGAGAAGCCGGCGACCTGTACGGCATCGTCGACATTCAGGTCCCGCGGCATGTTTCAGCCGAGGAGAAGAAGCACTACGAGGAACTGGCCCGGATTGAAGCGACGAAACATTCGGCGGCGTGAATCTATGAACTTGAACCGTTTTACCGAAAAGGCCCAGGAAGCCGTGCTCGGCGCGCAGCAGCTCGCCGAACGGATGAACCATCCGCAGATTGAACCGGAACATCTGCTCCTGACGCTGGTCGAGCAGCCGGAAGGGATCGTGCCGGAGCTTCTGCGGAAGATGAACGCGAGCCCGCAGGACGTCGCACACTCGGTCCGCGGTGCGCTCGGCAAGCTGCCGGCGGCCTACGGCGGCGCGTCGCCGGCCCTGGCGCCGCGCCTTCGCCACGCGCTGAACACCGCGCAGTCCGAGGCCGAGCGGTTGAAGGACGACTACGTCAGCACGGAGCATCTCCTCATCGGCATCGTGTCGGAGACCGGCCGGGCCGACGCGGTGCGGATCCTTCAGGAACGCGGCGTCACGAAGGATGGCGTGTTCGAGGCGCTGACGTCCGTGCGCGGCAGCCAGCGTGTCACCGACCCGAATCCGGAAGGGAAATACCAGGCGCTCGAGCGCTACGGGCGCGATCTGACCGACCTGGCCCGCAAGGGCAAGCTCGATCCGGTGATCGGCCGCGACGAGGAGGTGCGGCGCGTCATCCAGGTGCTGTCGCGGCGCACGAAGAACAACCCGGTCCTGATCGGCGAGCCCGGCGTCGGCAAGACCGCGATCGTCGAGGGGCTCGCGCAGCGCATCATCCGGGGCGACGTTCCCGAGGGACTCAAGAACAAGCGGATCGTCGCGCTCGACATGGGATCGCTCGTCGCCGGCGCGAAGTTCCGCGGCGAGTTCGAAGACCGGCTGAAGGCCGTGCTCAAGGAGATCGCGCGCATCACGCGCGTGCTCTGCCGCCGGCGCAAGAACAACCCGGTGCTGGTGGGCGACCCGGGCGTGGGCAAGACCGCGATCGTCGAGGGCCTGGCGCTCGCCGTCGCCGAGAA
>JACQTH010000619.1 GCA_016210935.1 Acidobacteriota bacterium
CCGGGCGCCTGGTCGCCGTGCCAGGTGTAGTTCGAGAAATTGCGGCCCCCTTTCGCCTGATCGGGACCGACGCCGCGAATCTTCGCGTCGAGCAGCGCCATCGAGTTGTTCAGGCGATACATGCCGTACTTCCCGAGGACGCCGAGCAGACCCATGCCGCCGCGCATCTTGACGGTGCGCGTCCCGGCGCCGCCCATCGCCTCGACCATCTCAGGCTGATACCCCTGCGCCAGCAGCCGTCTCGCGCCGGCATCGCCGCTGTATCGGCGGGCAATCGCGTCGAGCGCGCTCGCGATGCACGAGTACGCATCGTCCCAGGAGATCTGGATGAATTCATCGTCGCCGCGGCGGCTGAAGTAGTACTTGTCCTTGTTGGCCGCCGTCAGCTCGGGGAATCCGGCCTCGGCCCAGGCCTTCCACCCTTTGCGGACGATCGGGTGCCGCAGCCGGTACGGTCCGTACAGCACGCGGTGGAAGGTGTAGCCCTTCGCGCACTGCCGGGGATTCCAGTTGACGCTCGCGTGGTTGCCGTACAGGTCTCCGTACGTCTGGTAGTCGTACGTCTCGCCGCTGCGCACCACGATCCCGTTCCGAACGTAGGCGCGGATCCGGCAGGCGTGCGTGTCATTCGGCGAGCAGACCCAGTCGAACGACGAGTCGTAGCGGTACTGGTCGTGGTAGATCGTTTCCCATTCCCGCGAGACTCGGCGTACCAGCGGGTTCTCGTCGCCGTCCGCAGGCTGCAGCAGCGAACAGGCCGCCTGCAGGCCGCTCACCGACATCGCCGCGCCCGCGCCCAGGTACTGCAGAAACTGCCGTCGCGCGATCGTGTTCATGTCACTTCTCCAGCAGCAGCTCTTGCCAGATCGTCACCGACTTCTTGCCGTCGCGGTCGCCCGCCGCACCATTCCAGACGGCAAACGCCACCGGCACCGTGCTGCCCGGCGACAGCCGGACGGCGTTGTCGCCGGCGGCAAACGGACGCGTGAACTGAACCAGGTACGAACCGGTCGCGAACTCACCCGTCGCCGTGACGGCCTGCGCGGCCGGCGGACGGGCCCGCAGCGTGCCGAAGCCCTGCGCCGAGAGATCTTCGGCCGCGCTCCGGCGCGTGGGATCGGCGACGATGTTGCCCGCGCCCCAGGCGGTGACGAACCGCGGATCCGATTCCAGCGTCAGCGCGTTCCGCATCGGCTGCTCGAACGGGCTCTTGAGAAGGTTGGGGTACGAATCGATGCCGATGTGCGGGTACACCTTCTCGAGATCCTGAAACGCGGGTTCGAGGTCGGCCTGGCGCTCCGCCTTCCACATCCAGATGTTGACCGCCTGACCCGACTGCCCCATCGCGAAGAACGGCGGATCGGGCGTCAAGGCGAACTCCACCGCCGCCGCATCACGGAAGTCCTGCGGCCTGATCGCGGTGGCGTCGTAGGTCGTGTCCTCCCACTTGAGCAGCACGGCGAGGCTCTTGCCGTCGTGGAGCGCCCGGACCGTGATCTCCTCGGGCCGATCGGTCCGCCACCACAACGGCATCAAGTGGATGTTGACCGCAGCGGTATCGCGCCAGCCGCCGGCGTCGGGGCCCGCGGGCAGCGCGGCGACACGCTTCGCCACGATCCGGAACCGCTTCATCTCCACCTTGTCGCGCTGCGCGTCGCTCGAGAGCGACCGCACGAAATGCGTGAGGTGCCAGCCGTCGTTGCCCTGCAGGTAGCCGCTCTGCGGCATCGGCGAGCCCGGCAACCCGGCCACGATGCGGCGGTACACATCGGTGGGCAGCGGATTCCCTTTGAACACGCCCAGGGTCAGGTCGCGCGGCCGCGTGGGATAGCCTTTCGAGTCGACCTGCTTCTGCGCGCCGTCGCCGCGCGCCGTGGCGCCGTGACACGGCGCGCAGCCTTTGGCGAAGAGTTCCTGCGCCCGGATCTTCGCGTCGGCGTCGTACGCGGGCTCGGGAGGCACGCCGATCACACCGGCGCCGCCGCTCCCCCACTTGTCCGGTTCATGGCTGGCCTTCAGGGTCATCGGGCGCTTGGAGAACGACTTGACGTAATGAACCAGGCCCCACCGCGTCTCCTCGGGCAGGTGCGCCCACGACGGCATCGCCGATCCCGGCATGCCGCGCGAGATCGTCCGGTAGAGATCCTCGTCCGTCGGCACTCCGTCCCACGTCGAGATGATGCGGAACTGACCCGCGGTGAAATCGCGAGGCCGCGGGTACAGGAGGTACGCGGCGGCGCCCTCGCCGTCACCGTTCGGGCCATGACACGCCGCGCATTCCTTCTCGAAGGTCTTCTGGCCCAGGGCCAGGAGCGCGGGGGAACTGGCCAGGGTTCGAGTGGGGGCTATTAAATAAGGTAGGACGCCTGGCGTGGAGTCAGCAGGGGTGCCGCCCCGGCACGCGACCACCACTCCGGCAACGGCGCCACATAGGGCCGAAAACTGCAGAATTCGAGCGATCATCGCCCACCTCCGCGCACCTAGCGCAGTGTGAGCGAGTTGCCTGCCCCAGCGGTATGACGGCCGTCATATGGCGAGGCTTTTCGACGAAAGGATCTAATCCGGACTCAGGCAGCCGCGTCGGTGAGCGGTCGTTTCAGCGCACGCTCGCAGATGCCGGCCAGGGCGCTGACGATCTGTTTGGAGGGCACGGCCCCAGCGCGAAGGATGATGTCATTGATCGAGAGAATGCCCACCAGCCGCCCTTCGGCATCCACGACAGGAAGCCGCCGGACCTGCCGCGTCCGCATCGTTTCGAGCGCCGACACCAGATCCTCCTCGGCGATGCAGGTGCAGACCTTCCCAGTCATCACCTCTCCGACGGTTATCTGTTCCGACAGGCAGCGTCGTGTGCCGACCGCGATAGCGATATCGCGATCGGTGATCATGCCGACGACGCGGGCTCCGTGGCCCAGAACCGGCAGGGCCCCGCAGTCCTGCTCCCACATGATTCGCATCGCTTCTGCGGCGTTCGTATCGAGCCGGCACGTCTTCACATCGGTTGTCATCAGCTCCGACACCTGCATGGTCTTTCCCCTTTCGCCGGTGATTGGCGAACGAGTGTGCGCCCGGCTTGGGAGCAGCAGGACACGTGCCAGCGGGTATGCAGGTTCTCGCGCTGTTGCG
This sequence comes from Acidobacteriota bacterium, assembly GCA_016210935.1. Classification (GTDB taxonomy): domain Bacteria; phylum Acidobacteriota; class Vicinamibacteria; order Vicinamibacterales; family JACQTH01; genus JACQTH01. Next base: position 3,127 of record JACQTH010000619.1, read on the forward strand.
CGCTGGTTTGTCTCTTAGAACGCGACCAGGGCGCTGGAGTCGACGTCCGTCGTCACCGCTCGCCCCGGTCCTCGATGAGCCGCCGGCTGGGCGACGGGATGATCACCCGGTCGCCGAAGATGGTTCGCGCTCGAGCCTCCACATCGGGCCACGGCTTCGGCGCGGGGCCGCCGGTCGAGCGGATCAGGCGCGCGACCGGCCGGTGCCGTCTTGTGACTTCAACCGTTTCCCCTCGCTCGACGCGCCCCACAATCTCGCGCAGGTTCTGTTGGAGCTGTCGAATCGACACCTGACCCATGTACTACATCATGTCTGACATTGGTACGCTCGTCAACGGTCCCTCACTCGTCCTAGTGGACCAGCCCCCAGCGCGTCTCCTCAGGCAGGTGCGCCCACGACGGCATCGCCGATCCGGGCATGCCGCGCGAGATCGTGTCGAAGAGGTCCTGATCGGTCGGCGTCCTTTCCCAGGTAGAGACCAGGCGGTAGGCGGCCTGTGTCAAGTCACGCGGCTTGGGATACAGC
>JACQTH010000620.1 GCA_016210935.1 Acidobacteriota bacterium
ATCATCCGCAATCGGAAGTTCCTCGGCCTCATGCTGCTCGCCTGGATGCCGTTCTTCTTCCGCGCGGTGCAGATCTATATCGCCTCGAACTACCCGCAAGCGACAATGCTGAGGCCCACGGCCGAGACATTCCGCGATTTTCTCGGCCAGCAGGGCGTGTTCGTCTTCTTCATCACGATTTATGTCGGCGCGGGGCTGATCGCGAACGACAAACGGGCGAACGCGCTGCAGATTTATCTGTCGAAGCCGCTGGGCCGCGCCGAGTACATCGCGGGCAAGCTCGCGATCCTCGGGTTCTTCCTGCTGCTCGTGACCTGGGTGCCGGGCATGCTCTTGTTGTTCGTGGAGATGGCGTTTTCGGGGAGCCTCACCTTCATCCGGTCGAATCTCACGCTGATCCCATCGATTACGGTGTTTGCGTTCCTCCAGGTCCTGCTCGCCTCGTTCACGATGGTGGCGCTGTCCTCACTGTCGAAGAGCAGCCGCTTCGTCGGGATCATGTACGCGGGCGTGATGTTCTTCGCGGACGCCAACTTCGAAGCGCTGCGCTACATTCTTCGAACCACCAGCATCTCGTGGCTGTCGCCGCCGGCGCTCCTCGAGCAGATGGGCGACGTGATCTTCCGGCAGCATCCGCGCTACGACACTCCCTGGCCGGTTTCCCTGTTCGTGATCTTCGCCCTGATCGGTCTGTCCGCCTTCATCCTCGAACGAAAGATCCGCGGCGTCGAGGTGGTGACATGAGCGCGATCACGACTGCTGAACCTGTGGTGGCGGCCACGACGCTTTCGAAGTGGTACGGCCAGGTCATCGGGTTGAATGACGTCACGGTGTCGGTCCCGGCCGGTGTGACCGGCCTTCTCGGGCCGAACGGCGCGGGCAAGTCGACGTTCATGAAGCTGATGACCGGTCAGCTGAAGCCGAGCAAAGGGCACATCACGGTGCTGGGCGAACCGATCTGGGGGAACCCTCGTCTGTATTCGCGGATCGGATTCTGCCCCGAGCAGGATTGCTTCTACGAGACGATGACCGGACACGAGTGGCTCACCGGCCTCGTGCGGCTGAACGGGTTCGACGAGCCGACGGCCGCCGCCGCTGCGCACAACGCGCTCGGGACCGTGGACCTGCTCGACGCGGCGACCAAGAAAATCGGCGGTTACAGCAAAGGGATGCGGCAGCGCGTGAAACTCGCGCAGGCGATCATCCACGACCCGGAGCTGCTGATTCTCGACGAGCCGCTGGCGGGCATGGATCCGCTCGCGAGGCGCAAGACCATCCGTCTGATCAGGGAGTGGGCGCGTGCGGGAAAGAGCCTCATCGTGTCGAGCCACATCCTTCATGAGATCGAAGCGATGACGTCGAACATCCTGCTCATCAACAACGGCCGCATCCTGGCGGAAGGCGACGTTCACCAGATCCGCGATCTGATCGACACGCATCCGCACATGGTGTACATCCGGGCGGAGTCCCCCCGCGAGCTCGCGCGGACGTTTCTCGAGCACGACGAGGTGCTGAGCCTCAAGTTCGAGTCGGGCGCGGTCATCGTCCAGACGGCGCGGCCGGATGCGTTCTACGCGCGGCTCACCGATCTGGCGGCGTCGGCGGCCGCCGGCGAGATTGCCGAGATCACCTCGCCCGACGACAATCTTCAGGCCGTGTTCCAATACCTGGTGAAATGAAGGCTTCCTCCTACTGGCAGGCGTCGCTGCGCATCTTCGAGCTGTCGCTCGGGCAGATGCTCTGGTCCCGCCGCACGATCTTCATGGCGCTGGTGGTCGGCGCACCCGTTCTGCTGGCCGGCATCATCCGCGCCATCGATGCGGCCGGTGTCGCCGGGTTCCGGGTCGAGAGCCTGCGGATCAACGGCGCGACGATTTTCGGGATGTTGATCTGGGTGCTCTATCTGCGATTCATCGTGCCGGTGCTGGGGATTTTCTACGGCACGTCGCTCATCGCCGACGAAGTCGAAGACAAGACGATTACGTACCTGTTCACGCGGCCCATTCCCCGCGGCGCCGTGCTGATTGGCAAGTACCTCGCGTACCTGACCTGCACGATCCTGGTCGTGCTGCCATCCGTCATGCTCGTGTACTTTCTGCTGGTGCCGATCGGAAGCGCCGGGCTCGTCAGCTCGTTCCCATCGCTCCTCACCGACCTCGGATTGCTGGCGCTTGGATTGGCGGTCTACGGGTCGCTGTTCGCGTACGTGGGCGCGCGTCTGAAACGGCCCGTCGTGGTCGGTCTGGTGTTCGCGTTCGGCTGGGAGCAGGCGGCGCTCATCTTCCCGGGATACCTCCGCCGGCTGACCATCGCGTATTACCTGCAGGCGCTCGTGCCGCACGCGATGCCCCAGGAGAGCGTGCTGGGGGCGGTCCAGGCGCTGTTCCGGGACGTGCCTTCCGGGTTGCTGAGCCTTTCCTGGCTGGCGGTCTTCTGGGTCGGGTTTCTCTATCTGGCGGCCCGGACGGTGGAGCGCAAAGAGTATGTCCTCGAGCAATAGGATAGGGCTGTCGTCGTGGCTTCCGCCTTCAGGCGGAAGATCGGCCTGGCGCGGCAGAAGTTCCGGTTGATAAGCACGGACCCTTCAAGGAACTCCGGGGAACCCCCACCCGTATAATCTGTGCAGAGGCGGAGGCGGCGCGGATGCGCGGGCCCCCGCAAGCGACCGAGCCGGGGTCCGGGGCGGAGCCCCGGTTAAATATGACGAAACAGACCCGCTATTTCCTGCTCGGCTCCGTGACCACGCTGGCCGTCGGTCTCGGCGTGGGGGTGCTCGCGTATTTCGGCGGGCTGCCCGGCATCGCCTCCACACAGTCGAGCAGCGTCGCGCGCGACCTCGAATACCTGCCGCCCGACACGTCCGTCGTCGCCTTCGCGAACGTTCGCGACGTGATGAAGTCGCAGGTCCGGGACCGGGTGAGGCGGTACGAGCGAGAGTCGGAGAACGGCAAGAAGGAGTTCGAGGAGAAAACCGGCATCGACATCGATTCCGATATCGATCGCGTCCTCGCGTTCGTCGTCCCCGACGCAGCCGGCGACTCGTCACCGCAGGGCGGCGCCGTGCTGGCGCGCGGGTCGTTCGATCGGGAGAAGATCGAGCGCCTCGTCCGCGAGCACGGTGGACGCGCGGAGCAGCACAACGGCGTGCGGCTGCTGGTTCACGAGGACGATCGGAAGAACGATCGGTTTGCGGTCGCCTTCATCGAGTCGGGACTGGTCGCCGTTGGCAGCGAAGATGCCGTCCGGACGGTCATCGACAGCAAACGAACCGGCAAGAACGTCACGTCCAAAGCGGATCTGATGAAGCAGATCGATGCCGTGGATGACGGGAACCTCTGGGCCGTCGGCCGATTCGACGTGCTGGCCAAGCGGGCGCATCTGCCGCAGGAAATGGCCGGCCGCCTGCCGTCTATCCAGATGGTGGCCGCCTCGGGCCGCGTGAATGGTGGACTGACGGCGACCATCACCGCCCAGGCGTCCGACGAGCAGGCCGCCAACAATCTTCGCGACGTCGTCCGAGGCATGCTGGCGCTCGCGCGCCTGCAGACCGGTGGCAACCAGCAGGTGCAGAATCTCCTGCAATCGCTGCAGATGGGCGGGAGCGGATCGACCGTCACGCTGTCGTTCTCGCTGCCGGTCGAGCTGCTTGACGCGTTCGCACCGCCGGAGCCGAAGAAGCGAGCCGCCGAAAAGGAGCCGAAGAACTAGAGTGCCTGGGGTGCCTGATGTGCCACGTGCGAGAGCGCGCTCCAGGACGTCGGCACTCTTAGCACTTTAGGCACTCCAGGCACCTCAGGCACTTCAGGCACTCTGGCGCGTTCTGATCCTGCGGTACAATTTATCCCCAGTTTGACTGACCGCGTGTTCTTCTACGGCACGCTGATGACCGGCTTCGACCGGCGGCGGCGCGCCGGTATCGATCACAACCTGCGATACCTCGGCCGCAGCTGCATCCAAGCGGCGCTCTTCGATCTGGGAATCTATCCGGCGGCCGTGCCCGATCCGGAGGGCCGTGTCTGGGGCGAGCTGTACGCGATGGCGAACCCCCAGGAGGTCCTGGCGGCGCTCGACGGCATCGAAGGCTACCGGCCGGACGAACCGGACGCCAGTCTCTACATCCGGCGCGAGGCGCCGGTCGCGCTCGAAGGCGGCGCCAGCGACACGGCCTGGGTGTACTTCTACAACGCGCCGCTCGGCCGCGCCGAGCGCATTCACTCGGGCGACTATCTCGCGCACTTGAAGATCAAATAGACGAAGATTCACCACAGAGTTCACAGAGCACACAGAGAATCTTGAAATGTTTCTCTCTGTGGTCTCTGTGCTCTCCGTGGTGATCGTGGGATTTGGCTTTAGCGCGCTAGTTGCGCGAGAGCGGGAACTTCGCCAGCTGCGCGTCGTCGTCGTTGCGCTCGCTAAGATACGACGGGACCTGCTGTCCCTCGTACTCGGTCGTGTAGGTGAGGACCGGGATTTCAGAGGTCTCGGCGTCCAGCTTCAGCATCGACAGCACCTGGAACCCTTCGAAGTCCTCGATGCGGACGCACAGAATCACGAGATTCGGCTTGACACGGCGGATCTGGGAGTACGCCGACGCGCTCTGTTCCAGAAAGACGACATCGTAATGGCCCGGCTCGAGAACGGACTCGAGCAGCTCCAGCACCTCGCTGGTGCCGTTCACGATCACCACCTTCTTCAGGGGCTTCGCGGGAGCGACGTTCGCCGGGTCCAGCGTCCGTGTCTCCATCCTGGTCTCCTGGGCCTCTTGCCCATTCAAGATTCAGGCCACAGGGGGCATTTGGAATTGCGCGATTTCTCGCCCGTTTTTCCGCACGCCCCGGCACAGGCGGGGTGCCTGCCATCCAAACCGGGCATCACGGCCGTTGCGGCTAAGTCGCTGCGTTCAGGATGGTTTTGCGCGGCGATTCAAAAAACCGTCGCACGGGAAGCATGGAGCGTTGTCTCG
>JACQTH010000621.1 GCA_016210935.1 Acidobacteriota bacterium
CTGCCGCAGGGCTGCCGGGTTCATCGATCGCGGCGGTGCGGCCGGCCATTACGACGGCGCCCTGCGATCGATCATTCATGCGTTGAAGTACGAAGGACGGCGATCGATCGGACGTCGGCTGGCCCGGCTGCTCCGAGCACAGTGCGCAGATGTCCTGGCCGGCGCGGATGGCGTGGTGCCGGTACCGCTTCATCCCCGGAGACTCCGGAGCCGGGGCTTCAACCAGGCCGCGGAAATCGCGCGGCACCTCGACCTGCCGCTGGTCCCCGTTCTTCAGCGACAGCGGGACACGCAGCCGCAGATGGAATTACCGGCCTCGCGGCGACACCGGAACGTGAAGCAGGCGTTCGCCCTCACCCGCCGCGCGCACCACCGCGACGCGGTGCGCGGCCGGCGCCTCGTCATCGTGGACGATGTGAGCACGACCGGGGCGACGGTTCAGGAGTGTGCGCGGGTGTTGAAGCGGGCGGGCGCGCTGGAAGTCCGGGCCGTCACAGTCGCGCGAGTCGTGCGGTCACGGCCGTGAAGATCTCGGTCGCGATCTCCCGGCGATCGCGCTCGCCATCGATCCGCATCCAGCCCGGCGCTGCCGCCTGACGCCGGTAGCTCTCCCGCGCGCGGGCCAGCATTTCCAGATCACGTTCGTAGCGATCGCGGTCCGCCGCTTTCCGCGCCAGCGCCGTTTCCGGCGCGATGTCGAGCATCAGCGTGAGGCCCGGCTGCGGGAGAAACCGCTGCATGTCCGTCAGCCACGCGGCGTCCAGTCCGTGCGCCTCGCCGTACGCGACACTCGATGCCAGATACCGATCGCAGATGACGACCAGTCCGCCTTCGACCCAGCGAATCAGATCCGGCTTGCGCTCGTAGCGGTTCGCGACGTACAGGAGCTGCATCACGTCCGGCGAATAGTCGCGCTCCCCCTGCAGCGCCCGCGCGAGCTCTTCACCAATCGACGTGGAGTAGTCAGGGAACGCCACGATCCGGGCTTTGCGCCCCTCTTCCTTCAGTCGATCGCGCAGCAACTGGGCCTGCGTTTCTTTTCCGCTCTGGTCGAGCCCTTCGAAGGCGATCAACATTCCGGTAGCAGCCATCCCTGGTTCCTCGTCGCTCGCCCCTGGTCCCTGGTCCCGCGCCCCTCGTCCCTCGTCCCTTCACTCTTCCAGCGCCAGTTGGTCTTCAATCGTCTGGCGTCGTCGAATGATTCGCCAGGCGCCTGCCCTGAGCGCCGTCGAAGGGCCTGCCCTGAGCTCAGTCGAAGGGCGCGATTCTACCAGCACCTCCGGCGGAAGCGGACGGCGGTTGTAGTTCGACGCCATGACGAATCCGTACGCGCCGGTGTCGCGAATGACCAGCAGATCGCCAACGGCCAGCCGCGGCAGCGCGCGATCGACGCCGAGCGTGTCGCTGGTCTCGCAGACCGGACCGACGACGTCGGCGGTCTCCGGCGGCTCGGAAGGGCCGGCCTCTGAGACAGGCTGGATCCGGTGAAACGCCTGATACAAGGCCGGGCGCAGCAGCTCCGTCATGCTCGCGTCGACCACGACGAATCGTTTGCCGCCATGCTGCGTCTTGACGTCGAGGACCCGCGTCACCAGGATGCCGGCCGATCCGAGCAACGCGCGCCCGGGTTCGACGAGGAGCTGGACCGGCGAGTGGCGCAGCTCGCCGAGGATCGTGCGGGCGTATGCCTCGAAGGTTGGAACGGGCGAAGCGTCGTACGAGATCCCGAGGCCGCCGCCGACATCGACATGGTCCAGGCTGACGCCGGCGTGCCGCAGATCCCGCGCCATCCCGGCAGCGAGCGCGGCCGCCTTCCGCAGCGGCTCGAGCGAGGTGATCTGCGATCCGATGTGCACGTGAAGGCCCGCCGCCTCGAGCGAGGGCCGTCGTCCGATGACGCCGAACAACGACATCGCTTCCCGGGTCGACATCCCGAACTTCGTCGTCTTCATGCCCGTAGAGATATGAGGATGGCTCTCCGGATCGATGTCGGGATTGATGCGCAGCGCCACGCGGGCGCGCGTCCCCAGCCGCGTGGCGGTCTGCTCGATCCGCTGCAGCTCGCCGGCGGACTCGACGTTGATGGTCTTCACGCCCAGCGCGACGGCGCGCTCGATCTCCTCGCTGGTCTTGCCGACCCCGCTGAAGACGATCTCCGACGGGAGAAACCCCGCCCGCAGCGCCACGTCGATCTCACCGCCCGAGTTCGCATCCGCCGCGCTGCCAAGACCGCGCAGGAGCCGCAGAATCGCGAGCGTCGACTGCGCTTTGAGCGCGTAATGAATGGCATGGGGATGACCCGCGAGCGCCCGATCGAGGCTTGTGTAGGCGTCGCGGATCGCCCCGGCGCTGTAGACGTACACCGGCGTGCCGGCGTCGCGCGCGATGTCGGCCACCGGAACGTCGTCGCACACGAACACGCCGCCGTGATAATAGAATGGGGTCTTCATGGCAGCCGATCTCCACGCCGCCGAGCCGATCGAAGGCCTGATCGAGCGCTGCCTGCGGGGAGATCAGCAGGCGTGGGAGGCCATCGTCCGCCAGTACTGGCGGAAAGTCTTCAACGTCGCCTACAAGTTCGTCGGCAAGCACGACGAAGCGGAAGATCTCGCGCAGGACGTCTTCCTGAAGATCTTCCGATCGCTCGAGACCTTCGATCGGCGCGCCAACTTTCAGACCTGGCTGATCAGCGTCAGCCGGAACCTGTGCATAGATTACTACCGCAGCGTCCGGCGCGAGCGCGAGACGATCGATCGCGACATCAACGCCGAGGATCTCTCGCCGGTCTCCACCGACATCGGACAGCAGCGGCGGATGGAGCGGCTCGACCTCGCGTCGGAGCTGCGCGCGGCGCTCCAGACGCTGCCGCCGGCGCTCCGGTCGGCGGTGCTGATGCGTGACATTCAGGATCTGTCGTACCAGGAAATCGCGGAGCGCCTGCAACTGCCGGAAGGCACGGTCAAGTCGCGCATCAATCGCGGCCGGAAGGAGCTCGCGCGGCAGTTGCGCCGCCTGCGAGATCAGGCCGAGCGGCACACAGCCGAACGGAGGCGGTTGGCAATGGAGAAGGACGTGTCCTCAATCTAGGAGCTTTTTGAGATGAAGCTTTCAACTGACCACTCCCAGGGCATCGCCATCGTCCGGGTGGGCGAAGGGCGGCTCATGTATCCGCTGCTGCCCGATTTCGCCAACGCCGTGACGGCGCTCATCACCACGGGCGAGCGGAAGCTCGTGATCGACCTGTCGGCGGTCAATTACGTGGACAGCGCGACCATCGGGTGTCTGATGGATCTCTACCGGCAGGCCACGGCGGCCGGCGGCTCGCTGAAGCTCTCCGGCGTGCAGAAACGCGTCGAGACGATGCTCACGATGACCGGCGCCCAGAACTTCCTGGAGATCCACGCGGACGAGCCGAGCGCCCTGAAGAGCTTCGAGGGGCACTAGCCATGCGGACCATCAGAACCACGACCGGCGCCGAGATTCCGCTCGACGGCGACCTGCTGACCGTGCTCGAAACGCTCTTCCGCGAGATTACCGCGAAGCGTGAGCTGGCGCGCTCGTATGAGGACGTCATGCACGAGATCCAGCATCTGATCGCCCAGATGGACGAAGAAGAACGCCGCCGCTATCTCACCGAGAGCCTGTTTCTCAACAGCGTGACCTACGAGAATGAACGGTTGGGCGCGTACATGAAGAAGCTGGCGGGCAAGTAAAGCGCATCGATCTCGGGAGTCGGGAACCCCGGGCCTTCATAGCCCATGTCCCTGAACTACCTCGCCACCCGGTTCCAGTGCACCTGGCCCTGGACGACGCTCGTCATGTTGTGCGACGGCCGAATCGTCTGCGGGTGCGCGGATCCATATGCGAAGCGCGTGCTGGGCGACGCACGCGTCGGAACCATCGCGTCGATCTGGACCGGCGACACCATCGGCGCGCTTCGCCGGGATCTGAACGGCGGCGGATCGACCTTTTGCGGCGATTGCCCGCTAAAACTTCCGCTCTCGGAAGGGGACTCACCGGTTCAACGCCCGCTCGATGCCGGGCGGCTGCCGTCCCGGCTGTACATCGAATGCACGGCCGCCTGCAACATCTCGTGCTTCGAGGCCTGCTGCGCGCCGGAGACCGGCATCACGCGGACGCGCCAGGCCGGCATGCTCAACTACGACCTGTTCACACGCGTGGTTGACGAAGCCGGTCCGTCGCTCGTCCGGATCGACTTCTTCAACTACGGCGAGGCGTTCCTCCACAAGCGCGCCGTCGAGATGTGCGAGTACATCAAGACACGGTTCCCGCACATCTATCTTTACACGAGCACGAACGGCCTGGCCTTCAACGACATCACCGCCAGACGGCTGGTGCATTCCGGCATCGACGAGGTCACCTTCTCGATAGACGGCGCGACCGAGGAGAGTTATGCGAAATACCGGCAGCGCGGTCGACTGCGCGTAGCGCTCGAGAACCTCCGGGCGATGATCGACGAGAAGCACCGCTCAGGGCGCGAC
>JACQTH010000625.1 GCA_016210935.1 Acidobacteriota bacterium
GCTCCTCAGGTAGGACTCGAACCTACAACCCTCCGGTTAACAGCCGGATGCTCTGCCATTGAGCTACTGAGGAGCAATGGCACGGCCGGCGCGGATGCCGGCGTGACTCGAAAAGGTTAACAGAGGCGGAAATCGGGGTCAATTGCGGTTTCCGCTGTTTCCATTGCGGGCGCCGCGGGCGGGCGCGGGTTCGAGTGTTTGTTCGAAGAACTGCGACATGGCGGTGATGGTTTTGATCCAGTTGCGCCAGAGCAGGGAATCGTGGACGTCGTCGGGCAGGACGAGTTCTTCGACGCGGACGCGCTTTTCCCGCAGGCGGCGGGCGAGATCGACGGTCTGATGGAAATCGACGGTTCGATCGTCGTCGCCGTGAATGAGCAGCACCGGGGATTTCCAGGCCGGCACGGCGGCGATCGGAGAAGACTCGAAGGCCACCTTCAACGCCTGTTTCAAATCCGCCTCGACGATGCCGTCGCCAACGATGGCGCGCGCGAGCTGCGTCGTATTCACGGCCTGAAGCCGGTCGTGCACGCCGTGGATGTCGACGCCGGCCGCGAACACATCCGAATTGCGGCCGAGCGCCAGCGCCGTGAGATAGCCGCCCAGCGATGCGCCCCAGATGCCGATGCGGGCGGGATCGACGTCCGGGCGGCTCTGCAGATAGCGGCCCGCCGCGAGAATATCGCGGTACTCGCTGGCGCCGCGAGCGCCCGTGTTGTCGGGAAACTGAAATGCCTGGCCGTATCCGACGCTCAGCCGGTAGTCCACCGAAAGAACGACGAAGCCGCGGCTCACCAGGTACTGGTTCGCTCCGTAATCATTCGCGTACTCCCACCGGTTATGCCAGCCCAGCATCATCTGCCTCGGGCCGCCGCCATGCACGTAGACCACAGCCGGCCGCCGGCGTCCCGCTCCGCCGGCCGGTTTGAAAAGCTGGCCTTGCGCCTCGACGCCATCGCCGGCGCGGAATGTGACGTGCTCGGGAGTGACGAGTTGCGGCGCCGGAAAATCAGCAGCAAGGAGATCCTGAGTAATTGGGCGCGCCGTTCCGCCGGAGAGCGGCACGATCGACGGCATGGGAGGCTGCTGCGCTCCGGCGCCCAAGAAAGCGGCCGTCTGGCCGTCCGCCGTGACCACCGGGCTCCACTCGATGCCGGCGCCGCTCGTGAGCGGAACCGGCGCCGCGGCGTTCACGGGCACTTTAAAAAGATGGCGGCGATTGAAGTCATTGCGATCGGCGCCGGTGTTCGCGTTGTAAACGACGAAGCGCCCGTCGGGCGTGAGCGTCAGGTGCTCCACCATGAAAGATCCGGGCGTCAGGAGCACCGGACGGCCGCCCGCGCCCGGATGCTCGATCGAATACAAGTGGGGAAAGCCGTCTCGATACGATGTGAACACCAAGCGATCGCCGTCCGCCCACCGGAACCAGATGCCGCCCGGGTTTTGGAGGATTCGATCGACAGGCGCGCCGCCGCTCGTAACGGCCGTCGAAATCGAGTCCGACGCGATGTCCGCGACCACGATTTCCCACGGCTGCGGCTCGTTTCGAGCGAGCGGTGGACGCGGCGTTCCTCCGGTTCCGGGCTGGCGCAAGAACGCAATCTTTTTGCCGTCGGGTGACCACACGGGCATCGAATCGCGTGATGTCGACGGAGCGATGAAGCGAATCGGTTGTTGCGGCGTGAACAGGCCGATGAAGCTGTGATCGGCGCGGTTCGAGACGAACGCGAGGGTCCGGCCGTCGGGGGACCATGTGGGCGACTCGCTCGCGCCCCGAGCATAGAACGCTTGTTGCGCTTGCCTGGATCCGTCGACCGGGGCGAACCAGATCGCGCGATTTCTCACGAACGCCAACTGCTCGCCGCTGGGCGCGATCACGGGGCCGTCGCCATCCGCCACAAGCTTCGGCGCGCCGCCGGAAACCGGTACGGACCAAATCTGCACGCGAGGTTGGACCGGATTGCCGGAGGGATCGGGCGGAACGTCGCCTCCTCGGTTCGATCCGTGGTCGCCGCCGCGCACGTAGACGATTGTCTTCCCGTCGTTTGAAAAGGAGAGTTGGGTCAACTCCTGTCCATCATCGATCGTGTTCGATGTGAGGCGGCGCGGCGTGAAGGCCGGACCGTCGGCGGCGTAA
>JACQTH010000626.1 GCA_016210935.1 Acidobacteriota bacterium
GACGGGCTGGACGATGGACGCCCTGCACCGGCTGGTGAGCTTCGGCTATGGAGCGGAAGCCGCCGCGCCGCACGTGGCGGCGCTTGCGCTGGCCAGTCTCGCGATGGGGTTCGTCGGGACGAAGGTGTTCAGGTTCAGTTAGGTGCAAGGTGCTTCAGTGACTGTAGTTTTTTGATTTTGCACCCTGCACCCCTCTCTTCTACTTCTTCGCTTCGAACTTCAACGCCACGCCATTGATGCAATACCGCTGACCGGTCGGACGCGGGCCGTCGGGAAAGACGTGCCCCAGATGCCCGCCGCAGCGGCGGCAGTGCACCTCCGTCCGCTCCATGAACAGGCTCGTGTCGCTCGACGTGCCGATCGCGTCGGGCATCGGGGCATAAAAGCTGGGCCAGCCGCTGCCGCTCTCGTACTTCGTCTCGGACGAGAACAGCTCGTGCCCGCAGGCTGCACAGAAGAAGGTTCCCGCTCGTTTTTCCTGGTTGAGCGGGCTCGTCCAGGGCCGCTCCGTCCCGTGCTGTCGCATCACCTGGTACTGCTCCGGCGTCAGCGTATTCCGCCACTCGTGTTCGCTCTTTGTGAGTTCGACGTTCTTGTCGGTCATCGCGACGGTTCCTTCTGGAGTGAACGAACAGAGTACCGCGTGCCGGGCGTCGGAGTCACCGCCCAAAACGACGCTGATGACGGTCTTTTCATGGCAAAATGCGCGCACCCGCGGCGCCACGCTCGAGGATGCCGTTCAGGTGTAATGGAGTGAGCATTATGCAGATGAAGGTTCGGTGTGGTTTCGGCGTGGTGATCGCGATCGTTCTGGGTGTCGCGTCGACGAGGACGCATTCGGCGGGCCAGGGACAGGACCAACCGGCACGGGTCGAGAAGGTGCGATTTCATCACGTGCACCTCAATTCGGTGAACCCGACGGCTGCGGCCGAGTACTACCCGAAGGCGTTTCCAGCCTCGGCCACGACGACCACCGTCAATGGCCAGGCGGCGGTCAAGACGGGCAATGTGTACTTGCTGTTCACGAAGGTCGGCACCCCACCGCTCACCGAGCTGACCGGCCCGCAGACCTCCGTGTGGCATTTCGGCTGGAACACGCCGGACTCGCGCACGTACAACGAACGCTTCCGCGCGATGGGGCTCCAGATCGCGCAGATGTGGGACGCTGCCGACGGCCGACTCGTTGACCTGTCGAGCGATGCGCTGCCGGGCTTCCCGACGCAGGAGCAGATTCTCGAGCTGCGTGCCAAGGGCGTCACGCCGACCCGGCAGGGAGGGTTCGGGTATCTGCGCGGCCCGGACGGGGCACTGGTCGAGAACGCTCAAGGCGGCCAGGTCGAGCGCTTCAACCACGTGCACATGTATCACGAGCACCCCCGGTGCGCGATGCAGTGGTACGTCACGCATCTCGGCGCAACGATTCCGCAGGGCCGCCGTGGTGCGGCGGCTCCCCCTGCGCCGGCCGGCAGCGACTGCAAACAGCTCTACGCCCCGCCAACCTGGCCGTCGTTCGCCAAGACCGGGTTCGTTCGCGAGCCGTCCGGGGGCGTGCAATTCGACGACATCTCCATTCTGATCAGGCCGTGGCCGGGCGGCGGGCTCGCCGCCACGCGCGGACACCTCGTCGATCACTGGGCGCTGAGTGTTTCCGATCTGACGGCGACGGCGGTCCGGTTGAAGGGCGAAGGAGTCAAGTTCCTCGAAGAAATCCGCGCGTGGGGCACCATGCGGGCGGCGATGGTCGAAGGACCCGATCGAATCGCCATCGAGCTCGTCGAAGTGAAATGACTTGAGCGATAATCGGCTTCCTGTCGGTCCCTTTGGAGGAACAGCACCCATGAGACACACTCTTCGCGCCGGCCGCGTGCTTGTCATCGCGCTCGTTCTTGGCGCCGCCAGCGCTTCCACTCAGGCGCCGCCCCAGAAAACAACGCCGGTCACGTCGCCCAAGGAGCAGTTCGGCCACGAGATCGGCGCCGACTATGTGCTGCCGAATTACACGCAGCTCACCGCCTACTGGCAGAAGCTGGACAAAGAATCCGATCGGATGGTCCTCCAGAGCATCGGCAAGACGGCCGA
>JACQTH010000631.1 GCA_016210935.1 Acidobacteriota bacterium
CACGAGTCCTCCGTGCGCCGGGCGGAATCGCAAATTATACCACGCAGATGCGCCCTTGAGAGGAAGGGTCAGCTCGTCTTGCGCGACCGATTCGCGCGTGGCCACTCGAGCGACCCCACACGTTCGTGCGCGGCTGACCAGGCCGCTGCGCCGCCGCTAGCTCGTTGTCGCGCCGGGCCGCGCCGGCACCATCGATCGCCACGCGCTCATGAGCCACTGCCCGTTGATCTTGGTGGCCACGATCGTGAGCTTCCCTTTTCTCGATCCCGAGGCGCCGCCTGGCGCCTGAATCCCTGCAATCTCCCAGTCGCCATCGAGGATCGCGACAGTCGGCGTCACCATCCGGATGGCCGCGACGGTGGCCGTCAGGCGCGTGCCTTTGTAGACGCCGCTCAGCTGCGTGGAGAACCACTTCTCGATCTCCCCCCGGCCTTTCGCCGTCGACCCATCCGAAACCATCACGTCCCCATCCGGTGCCCAGCGGCTCGCAATCCCCCTGGCGTCCGCCTGTTTCCACAAGGGCACCAAACCCTGGACGAGATCCCGCAGGGCACGGTCATCGACGCCTGCCGGCGCGGTGGATTGTGCGGCCGCGCCCGGCGCGACGCACAGAAGCATGACAGCGAAGAGACTCACGATTCGCATAGATCCTCCTTCGTTCTGTGTGGCTCGCTGGAACTCCGAATTATATTGGAGCTTCTCGCAGCGCGCGCCTGAGCGGGCGCGTGAGACACGTCGGGCCGCCTCCGCCCTTCAGACTGATCTCGCGCCCTTCATACTCGAGCACCGTCGCTCCCACCGCTTCCAGCGCCGCGCGTGTCCGGGGATTTCCCGACAGCATCACGCACGTGCGCGGCGCGATCGCCAGCACGTTCGTCGCCATCGTGTCGAACTCCTCGTCCGGCACTTCGACCAGACGATAGCCATGGCCCATGAGCCACTCGCGGAACGGGACCGGCAGCAACCGCGAATATACGACGCCCAGATCGCGATCCACCGGACTGACGATCGACATCAGGTGGAAGACATCACCTGGGCCGCGCCAGTGTGGCAGCGAGACCACGATGAACTGATCGACCTCGTCCGCGAGCAGCCTCCTGAGCTGGCGGATACCTTCGTCGTTCGTTCGATAACCCCGGCCCACCGCGATCGCCCGATCGCCCAGCCAGACGACGTCGCCGCCCTCGAGCCGGCCAGGCCCGCGAATCGCGCCCACAATCGGCAACGAAGATTCGCGCAGTGCCCGCTCGTGAGCGGCGGGCTCCCATGCCCGGAGCGCCTTTCCCATGTTGCACAGGATCAGACCGCGATCGCAGACCACCGACGCGTCCCGCACATAGAGGGAGTCAAGGCCCGCCTGATCGCCGCGCGGCAGCATCTGAATCGACGCGCCGGATCGGGCGAGCAGATCGACGAACCGATCGTATTCGCCGACCGCCCGCCGGAAATCGGGCGGCGCCGTGAAGTTCAACGTCTTCCATTGCGCGTCGATCGTCGCCTGATCGACGAACGCGTCGCGGGCATGCTTGAGGACGAGCCGCGTGATCCGGCCGACTTCTGAGTGCGCGGTCTCTGATTTCATTGTTTGAGTGGCGGGGACCCTGCACCTGGCCAAGCTCGTCGAGCGCCGATTTCAGCGGGACCCCTACGCCCCGCTCCGCTCGTCGCGATGATTCAGGCGGGGACCCCACGCCCCGTGGCGCTCGTCGCGGGCTCTCTGGCGCGCAACCAGCACGTAGACGGGGAGACCGGATAACAGCAACAGGAACCCCCAATAGATCGTCTCCGCCCCCGCGCCGGCTATCGCGCCGAGCGAGTACACGAACGCGAGCGCGGCAACCATCAAGGTGCCGCGCGAGCGGCGCGAACCAGAACTGTGGCTTCGGCCCACCGGCGACGAAGGTTCCGACGAGGGTTCAGACGACGGTTCGTGACGAAGGTTCGGACGGGGAATCATGAACTCCGCCAGGGAGCAGAACACGTAGGGGATTAGCGTGCTCAAGGTGGCCAGCAGGATGATGAACGTGAACAACTCCACGAGGCCGCGCGTGTAATTCAAGCCGATCAGCGCCGTCGTCAGGGCTCCCGCGATCAGCATGCCCCGATCAGGCGTACCTTGCGATGACAGCCGACCGAACACGCGGGGAAAGAGACCATCGCCGGCCACGGCGAGCGGGAGCTGTCCGACGACCAGAATCCACCCGTTCAGCGCGCCGAAGCACGAGATCGCCGCACCGAGCGCCACCACGGCGGCTGCCCGTTCTCCCCACAGCGCCCGTGCGGCCTCCGCGTACGGCGCCGAGGTCCGACCGAGCGTCGACGGCTCGATTATGGCCATCACGCCGACGGTGCTGAGGATGTAGATCGCCGCGGCGAGCAGGGTCGCGATGACGGTGGCGCGCGGAATCGTGCGATCGGGGTTCGAGACACTGCCCGCCGGAATGGTCGCGCATTCCAGTCCGAGAAACGCCCACAGGGTCAGCGTGGTCGTGGCGAACAGATCGCGCGCCAGCGACGAGCCCTCGGCGGGACGAATCGCAAAATGCGACGCCTGGAACACGAACAGGCCACCGAGGCCGATCGCCACCAGCGGCAGGATCTTCAGCAGCGTCGTCACGAGCTGCACGCGGCCGGCCTGGCGCACGCCACGCATATTCACGCCGGTGAGAAGCCACACGCTGGCAATCGCCATCAGCGCCGCGGTGGCCGGATTCCTCACCAACGAAGGCAGAAACGGATCGAGATACCCGATAAAGGCGACCGCGAGCGCGGCGTTCGTGCACCAGCAGGAGATCCAGTATCCCCACGCGACCAGAAACCCGGCGAGATCACCGAAGCCGCGACGGGTAAAGGCGTACGGCCCGCCCGCCGCGGGATCGAGACGCGACAGCCGCGCGAACACGAGCGCCAGCAACACCGCCCCGGCCGCCGAGATCAGCCAGCCGAGCAGGCCCACGCCGCCGTACTTCGCCAGCGAGGCCGGGAGCAGGAACACGCCGGAGCCGATCATGTTCCCCACGACCAGCGAGACCGCAGTCCAGAAACCAATTGGCTTCATTTGAAAAACTGGTAATTGGAAATCTAGTAATTGATTGCAGGATTGTCGAATCTGGTAATTGTCGAACTATTGAAGATTGCAATCGACAATGGATCTGCAATCTCCCAATCCCTCAATCCTTCAATCAATCACCAAATCACCAATTACCCGATTTTCAAATGGATTGTCGGATTATTCCCTCGTTCCAACCCATGTCCAAACGGGAACATTCCCGGCAGCGAGATCGGCAGCTTGCCGGTGATGGGAATCTCACCGGCAATCGCGCGAACCGCCGCGGCTTCTGCGCCATCGAACGTCTCGTAGGTCAGGAGCACGGTCGAAAGATCGGGCAGGAACGTCGCCGCGTACGGATTGCCGAACATCACCGTCACGAACGGCTTGTCCTGACGCGACAGAAACTGCAGCAGGCTGACCTGCGCGGGCGACAGATCCATCCGCCCGCTGTAGGACGCAATCCGGACGAAGACCGACGCCACGATGACGTCCGCGTGTCGCGAGAGCGCGCGCACGAGATCGAGCTCGGCGGCGGTCGTCCGATCCGTGAGCTCGATCGACGTGACATTCGCCCAGCGCTGCCGGAGCTCGGGAATGAAGCGGCGGCTCGGCGCGCCCTCGCGCCAGCCGCTGGCGTAGTCCAGGACGGATAAATAGAGGAGGCGGGCGTCGCGTCCCGCCTTGAGCGGAATCTGATTCCTGTCATCTTTCAGCAGCGTGAGCGCACGATCGGCAATCGTTCTCGACAGCTTCTGATGCTCGCGCGTCCCGAACCGCGACGGCAGGTCCTCGAGACTGACCGCCGCCGTTTTATGAAGTCCCAGGCGGGCCTTGGCGCGCAGAATCCGTTCCGCGGACTTCGTCACCTGCGCTTCGTCAATCTCCCCTTGCGCAACAGCCTCTTTGATGGCGGCAAACGCCGCGTCATCGTCCGGCGAGTGCAGGACGGCATCGGCACCCGCCTTGACCGCCAGAACGGCCGCCCTCGCAGGCGTAAAGTTCTGCGAGATCGCGTACATCGACATCGAATCGGTGAAGACGAGGCCGTTGAACTTCATCTCGTCGCGCAGCAGACCGGTCAGAATGGGACGGCTGAGGGTCGCCGGGATGCCGGGCGTCGGATCGAGCGAAGGCAGAACGATGTGGGACGACATGACGGCATCGACGCCGTCCTGAATGGCCCGCCGGAAGGGCGGCAGCTCGATCTCGTCCAGCCGCGCCCGCGGGTGCTCGATTAATGCGAGGCCGAGGTGTGTGTCGACCGCGGTATCTCCATGACCGGGAAAGTGTTTGGCGGTCGCGAGCATGCCGCCCGCGTGCGCACCCCTGATGTACGCGGCCGCCATCTGCGATACGAGACCCACGTCCTCACCGAACGATCGGATGTTGATGATCGGATTGCGCGGATTGTTGTTGACGTCCACCACCGGATAGAAATTCACGGCGACGCCCAGGCTTCGCCCCTCCGTAGCAGCGATCCGTCCCGCCTGAAACGCGAGATCCGGATCGCGGGTGGCGGCCATCGCCATGGCTCGCGGCAACCGCGTCGCGCCGTTGACGATGTAGGCGGCCCCGCCTTCGAAATCGGCGGTGGTCAGGAGCGGCACGGCCGATTCCCGCTGCATTCGATTCAGCAACGCGGCGATCTCGTATGGTTCCCCCTTGATCGCAGCGCTCGACCCCGAATGCGCCGGATTGAGCAGGACGTTCGGGGTGGCGACGCTGCCGCCGAACACGTGGAAGCCCCCCACCTGGAGGTCGCGAATCAGGTGACGGATGCGATCGAACTCGTCGCTGTCCACGCTCACGTAGACGCCGCTGATCGACGGGAAGAGCAACTGGCCGATCTTCTCGTCGAGCGTCATCTTCTTCAGCGTGCGTGCGACCCACTGTTCGGCGTCTTTTTCTTGATTGGCGGGGACCCCGCGCATCCGCGCGATCGCTGCGAATTCGGTCTGGTTCGCACGGACGGCCGCACCCCGCCAAGCCTCGCCCTCGCGGGGACCCCTAAGCCCCGCTCCGGGCTTCGGCGCAAGACGGCCGTCTGGGGTCTGGGCCCGCAATGTCGCCACCAGCGCGACGATCAGGGCGGCACGAACGATGAGCGAAGATGGGCGCATAGGACCTTTCAGCTTTGCGCGATCTTTACGAGGTGACCCAACTCCGGGATAATCAACTTGATCATCGCCAGCCGCACCGCCGCTTCCGATCCGGGCAGCGCGAGCAGCACGCGGCCGGACGCCACGCCACCGGTGGCGCGACTCATCATCGCCGCCGCGCCGATTTCGTGATAGCTCAACATTCGAAACAGCTCGCCGAAACCGTCGAGCCGCTTGTCCAGCAGGGCCTCGATCGCCTCGATCGTCGAGTCGCGGCTCGAAATCCCCGTCCCGCCCGTCGTGATGATGACGTGCACGTCGGGGTTCTCGAGCTGCGCCGTTACGAGCGCACGAACCTCTGCCGGATCGTCCTTGACGATCTGCCGGCCCGCGACATGGTGCCCGGCGTCCCGCAGGAGCGCACAGATCAAGCGCCCGCTGGTGTCGGTCTCCTCCGTTCGGCTATCGCTGATGGTCAGCACAAAGCACCGGGTGGTTCGGGGCGCGGCGGCTTTGTGCTCCAGGTGACTCACCGCCGCGATTATAGAATGATGACATCGTATGCGCCCGATCAAAGACACGGTGCCGCTGGAGGAAGCGATTCGGCTCATCGAGGAACAGATCAAGCCGATCGAGCGGACCGAGCGCGTGGCGCTCACCGGCGCGAACGGCCGGGCGATCGCGCAGGACCTCGTCGCACTGGCCGACGTGCCGCCGTTCTCGCGCGCAGCGATGGATGGCTACGCGGTCATGGCCGCCGACACCTTCGGCGCGGGGCAGTACGAGCCGAAGGTGCTCCGCTGCATCGAACAGATTTTCACCGGCCAGATTCCGACAAAGCCGGTGACTCCAGGGACCTGTACCGAGATCGCCACGGGCGCCCCGATGCCCGAAGGCGCCGATGCGGTCGTGATGGTCGAAGAGACGGATCGGACCGACGCGGGTGATGTCCGGATTTTCAGTCCCGTCTATCCCCGGCAGAACGTCGGCCGGCAGGGCGCGGATATCGCCGCCGGCCAAACCATCCTGCGGCGCGGCGACGCCCTGAACCCGAGCCGCATCGGCTCGCTCGCCGCGGTTGGATTGAAAGACGTGGAAGTCTTTGCGAAGCCCCGCGTCGCCGTGCTATCCACCGGCAACGAGATCGTCGAGCCCGGGCAACCGCTCGGGCCCGGGCAGATCTACGACATCAACAAGTTCACGCTGAGCACGATCCTCGCCGAGCACGGTGCTGTACCGCTCGTGCACGCCATCACGGCCGACACGCTCGAGGATCTCTCGCGCGCGCTCGACGAGTGCCGCGATGCCGACCTCGTCATCTTTTCCGGGGGCAGCTCCGTTGGTGAGCGCGACCTCATCCTGGATGTGATCGATCGCAAGGGCGAGATCCTCTTCCACGGCATCGCCGTGAAGCCCGGAAAACCGACGTTGTTTGGCGTGATCAACGGCAAGCCGGTCTTCGGGATGCCGGGCTATCCGACGTCGTGCCTCTCGAACGCGTACATGCTGATCGTTCCTGTCGTGCGGATGATGGCGAGACTCCCGATGGCCACGTTGAAATCGGTGCGGCTGCCGCTGGGCCAGCGGGTCGTCTCGACGACGGGGCGGCATCAGTTCTTTACCGTCAGAATCGTCGATGGCGTCGCGATGCCGGCGTTCAAGGCCTCGGGCGACATCACGAGCATGTCGCAGGCCGACGGCTACATCGAGATTCCCGCGCAGACGGATATCGTTGAGAAGGGGGAGATGGTGGAGGTGAAGTTGTTCTAGGGACGAGGGGCGAGGGACGAGGGA
>JACQTH010000015.1 GCA_016210935.1 Acidobacteriota bacterium
ACGTTGAACCTCGCCTTGCCGTCTGGAAAATAGAACGGCCCGTTCCCTCGAGCGACCGGGTTGAAGCGGCCGCGTTCGAACAGTCGTGGCGTCCCTGGATGATCGATCGGCTGGCCCGTTTCGGGGTCTTCGCTGTAACAGGGCCAGAAGATCCCCATCTGTCTTTCGATCTTCTCGTAGGTGATGCCCGAGTAGTCCGCAATGCCGCCCTTGCTGGCGATCCGCAGTTCGTCGAAGATCTCGCGCGCGCTGGTGAACGTGAAGCCGTGTGGCCGGCCAAGCGCCCGCGCCAGGTCCTGGACGATCCGCCAGTCCTGGCGCGCCTCTCCTGGACACTCGACGGCTTTATTGATCTTGATGACGCGGCATTCGACCTGCGTGACCGTTCCTTCGTCTTCTTCCTGCAAGCTGCCCGGCAGCACGATATCCGCGTGGCGGGCGGTGTCGTTGAGGAAGAAGTCGATCGCGGCGTAGAACTCGAGCTTCTCGAGGCATCGCGTGATGAAGGCGTTGTCGGGCAGCGATACCTTGGGATTGAAGCAGATCGTCAGCAGCCCCCGGATTTCGCCGGCGTCGACCTTGCGAAACATCTCGTACGCGTCCACGCCGGGCCCGGGGAGGTCTTTTTCGTCGATCCCCCACACGCGCGCGATGTACTGGCGGTGCTCGGGATTACTGATGTCGCGCCACCCTGGAAGCTGGTCGCACTTCTGCCCATGTTCCCGGCCACCCTGTCCGTTGGCCTGGCCGACGATCGTGCCGTACCCGCATTTCGGTTTGCCGATGCGGCCGGACGCCAGCACGAGATTGATGGTGCCGAGCGCGTTCTGCACGCCGTTCGAGTGGTGCTCGATCCCGCGCGCGTGGAACAGGAAGCTGGTCCTGGCGGTGCCCCACCACTCTGCCGCCTGGCGAATCGACCGCTCGGGCACCCCGGTCACATCAGCCGTTCTGGCGGGCGTCCACTGGCGGCAGTACTCGGCGACCTGATCGAAGCCAACGGTCAACGTCTCGATGAACTCACGATCGAGCCAGTCGTACTCGATCATCAGGTTGAGGACACCTGCGAACAACGCGGCGTCCCGGCCCGGCCTGACCGGCAGAAACAGATCACACGTGCGGGCGACCGGAGTGATTCGCGGATCCTGCACGATGATCCGCGCCCCCTGTTCCCGCGCCTGCCAGAGGTAGTTCGTGGTGATCGGCGAGCACTCGGCGACATTCGATCCCGCCACCCAGATGACGTCGCTCCCGACCATGTCCGACCACGGGTTCGTCGTCCGATCGATCCCGAACGCTTTCTTGTTCGCCGCCCCGGCGCTCACCATGCAGAGCCGGCCGTTGTAGTCGATGTACGGCGTTCGGAGGCAGACCCGTGCGAACTTGCCGAGCAGATACGTCTTTTCCGTCGTCAGGCTCGCCCCGCCGAGCATCCCGATGGCCTGATGCCCGTAGGTCCGCTGGATCCGGTCGATCTGGGCCGCAACCTTATTAATAGCGTCGTCGTATGGGATGGCCGTGAAGCCGTGGGGAGATGAAGTGTCGCGCTGGAAGGCGGTCGTGAGCCGGTCGGGATGCGATCCTTGAAGATAGCGCTTCACCCCTTTCGGGCAGAGCATGCCGCGATTGAAGGGGAACTCCTCCCAGGGCTCGAATCCGATGACCTGATTGTTTCGGACCTTCAGTTGAAGGCCGCATTGCTGGCCGCAGAAGCAGCAGTGGGTCTTGACGAGCTTTTCAGGCTCGGCGCTGGTCGACAGCCGGACCCCTGTCATCACGGACAGGTGAGGCCCGAACTTCTCCGTGATTCTCAGGTCGTCGACCGGGAGCGTGGCCATACGTGTGCGGGACTCGTGGCTTCGCGCCACAGCGCGCCCTGCGCGAGGCCGAACAGAGCGCGCCGGCAGCGGGGACAGATCTGCTGGTAATGCTCGGCTCCGCTCGCGGGATTCATCTCGTACGAAAACCCCAGCTCCCGTTCCACGATGGCGAGGTCGCGCACCATGGCAGCCGGCACGTACGGCCGCCGGCATCGGCGGCACACCGCCTGCTCGCTGCGGGCCCCGGCCTCCTTGTAGAAGCTCACGCCGAGCTGCGCGGGGCGCTGGAAGATATGAAACAGTTTTCCGAACGGGAGATAGAGC
>JACQTH010000059.1 GCA_016210935.1 Acidobacteriota bacterium
GCGCTGCCGTATGACGCGTACACCGATCGTCGCACCGGCATCGACCCGGGGCGCGACAACATCGCCGGCACCGCAGACGATGGCGTGATCGAAGTGTGGTCCGTGCCTCGCAGCTATCCCACCTTCGGCCAGAACCGACGACTGACCGTGAACACGGCGCCGGGCGAGGGTGAAGACCGGTATTGGGCGTTCGAAGGAACCGCCAGCAAGCGCCATGCGGCGGGATGGTCGCTCCTGGCGTCGTACTCCATCGACCGCCGCGACGTGCGGAACATCCAGCCCCGCAATCCCAATGAAGCCCGGTATCCCGACACGTACGAGCTGCCGCTGATTTACCAGGGTGTTCGACTGAGCGGCACGTATGATTTGCCATGGAACATCGCTGTGGCATCGACCTTCACCGCGCAGAGCGGTGAGTATTTTCCCCGTGACGTGCAGGTGCGTGATGCCTTGAACCAGCTCGTCACCCTGCGGGTCGAGGGGCAAGCTGGCCGATACGACTGGGTCCGCCTGCTCGACGCGCGTGTCTCGAAGGTGGTGACGGTGGGGAAGCACTCGTTCGAAGGGATGTTCGACGTCTTCAACCTGGCGAACACGAGCGTCGTGCTGCGGCACGTGAACGTCAACGGCCCCAACTACCTGAAGCCGCTGGCAACCGGTGGGATCGACGCGGCCTCGGCGAATCCGATTCCCGCACCGCGCATCTTTCGCTTGAGCGCGCGCTGGAAGTTCTAGGATCTCGACCATGAGGCGAGTG
This sequence comes from Acidobacteriota bacterium, assembly GCA_016210935.1. GTDB lineage: Bacteria > Acidobacteriota > Vicinamibacteria > Vicinamibacterales > JACQTH01 > JACQTH01. Next base: position 758 of record JACQTH010000059.1, read on the forward strand.
GCGTTGGGCGCGCTAGTCGTCCTTGGCGCGGTGGTTGCCGGCGGCCCGGTCACCACCGCGCGATCCCAGCCGCCATCCTTTCCCGGCCAGTCAGCCGCTGCGCCCTCTTCGCCACGCGAGTTCATCGAGAAGCACTGCACGGCCTGCCATAACGATCGGCTGCGGACGGCGGGACTCACGCTCGCCGGCGTGGACCCCACCAACGTGAGTCACAACGCCGAGCTGTGGGAGAAAGTGCTCCATAAACTTGGCACCGGGCAAATGCCGCCGCCAGGGCGCCCGCGCCCCGCTCAGGCCGAGGTGACCGCCATGACGGCGTGGCTCGCATCGGCGCTCGACCGGGCGGCAGCCGCCGATCCCAATCCCGGCCGCGTCGAAGTCCACCGGTTGAACCGGACCGAGTACGCCAACGCCATCCGCGACCTGCTCGGACTCGAGATCGACGCGAAAGCGCTGCTGGTGCCAGACGAGGCGGATGAAGGCTTCGACAATGTCGCCGCGAGCCTGACGCTCTCGCCTGCCCATCTCGAACGCTACCTCGCGGCGGCTCGCGACATCAGCCGGCTCGCCGCCGGCGATCCGACGCTGGGCGAGGCGCCGGCGTCGGCGACTTACAGGGTGCCGAAGCTGCTGGAGCAGGACGTCCGCATCAGCGAGGACACGCCGTTCGGCTCGCGAGGTGGTCTCACCGTCCGTCATCACTTTCCGCTTGCGGGCGAGTACCTCTTCAAAGTGCGCCTTCGACGACAGATCTACGACTACATCATCGGGATGGGTCATCCCCAGCAACTCGACCTCCGAATCGACGGCCAACGGATCAAGCGCTTCACCGTCGGGGGGGAAGGGAAGGGCACGCCAGGCCCTCTGACCTGGAACGGCGAGATCGTCGGCGATACCGAGTGGGAGTTGTACATGCACGCCGCGGACGCCGGGCTGGAGGTGCGGACCGCTGTCATGGCCGGCGCGCATCTGGTCACGGTGTCGTTTGTGGATAGCCCGTGGGAGCCCGAAGGCGCTGCCCAACCGCTGCAAGTCGACTTCGGCCGGGGATCCGATGAGCAGTACGACGGCTATGCCGCCGTCGATGCGCTTTCGATTGTCGGGCCCTTTCGGCCGGGCCGCGTCGAGGGACAAGCAAGGCGGGCCGGCACCCGGCCGAGGGACGAGCCGCAGAACCGCCACACCTTATTTATATGTCGACCCACGCGCGCGGCTGACGAGACCCCGTGTGCGCGGAAGATGCTGTCGGCACTGGCGCGGCGGGCCTATCGCCGGCCGGGCACGAGCGACGAGATTCAGACGCTCGTCGACTTCTTCGAGGCGGGCAGGAAGGGGGGCGGGTTCGAGGCCGGGATCCAGTCGGCGCTCGAGCGCCTGCTGGTCAGCTTCCACTTCCTGTTTCGCATCGAACGTGATCCGCCACGGTTGTCACCCGGCACGGTGTACCGGCTGAACGACTTCGATCTGGCGTCCCGTCTGTCGTTTTTTCTCTGGAGCAGCATTCCCGATGAAGAGCTGTTGACCGTCGCGACTCGCAGGCGGCTCGCGGATCCGGCCGTGCTGGCGCAGCAGGTCCGGCGCATGCTGCGAGATCCGAGATCACGGGCGCTGGTGGAGAGCTTCGGGGCCCAGTGGCTGGGCCTGCGCAAAGTCTCCAGCGCTCGACCGGATCCCAACATCTTTCCCGAATTCGACGAAAACCTGCGCGCCGCGCTCGTCCAGGAGACGTCGATGTTCCTCGACAGCCAGCTTCGCGACGATCGCGGCGTTCTCGACCTCATTACCGCCGACTATTCGTTCATGAACGAGCGGCTGGCTGAGCATTACGGCGTCCCCGACGTCTATGGCGAACGATTCCGGAAGGTGACGTTCACCGGCGGCACGCGCGGAGGGCTCCTGGGCCAGGGCGGCATCCTGATGGCGACCTCGTACGCCGACCGGACGGCGCCCGTGCTGCGCGGCTTCTGGGTCCTCGACGCCCTGCTCGGGATGCCGCCGCCCCCACCGCCGCCTGACATCCCCGAGCTGGAGCCAAAGAGCGCCGACGGCCGCGCGCTCTCGATGCGCGAGCAGATGGAACGGCATCGGAAGAATCCCGCCTGCGCGGCCTGTCACGTGCGCATGGATCCCCTGGGCTTTTCGCTGGAGAATTTCGACGCGATCGGCCGGTGGCGGACACGGACTCACGGCATGCCGGTGGACGCCTCGGCCGTGCTTCCCGATGGGACGCCGCTTGACGGCGTGCAGGGGCTTCGAACGTTCATCGTGAAGCATCGCGACACGTACGTCCACACCGTGGTGGCGAAGCTCCTGACCTACGCGCTCGGCCGTCAGGTGGACTACCGCGACCAGCCGGCCGTCCGGAAAATTGCGCGGGAGGCGGCTACCGGCAACTATCGCTGGTCGTCTATCATTCTCGGAATCGTCCACAGCACGCCGTTCCAGATGAGGAGAACAGCGTCATGATGATCACGAAGAAGGTTCTGTCCCGCCGGACCGTGCTCAAAGCGCTGGGTGCGACCATTCCCTTGCCGCTGCTGGACGCGATGGTTCCCGCCTTGACGGCACTGCGGCAGACACCCGCCAGGCCGACGCTGCGGTTCGGCGCCGTGTACGTGCCGAACGGCGTGATCCCCGGGAAATGGTTTCCTGCCACCGAGGGGTCGGCGTTCGAGTTCTCATCGTCGCTGAAACCGCTGGAGCCGTTTCGCGATCGCCTGCTCGTCCTCAGCGGTCTCGACAGCGTGCCGCCTCCTCCGCCGGGCGAGCGGCAGTACAACAATCACGCCGATGCGAGCACGCGGTTTCTGACCGACGTGACACCGAGCCGCAAGCTTCGGGCCGGCGTGTCGATCGACCAGCTCGCGGCAAAAGTGTTGAGCGAAGACGCGATGCTGCCGTCGCTCGAGCTCGCGTTGGAATCGGTCGATTCGGGAACCTCCTGCGAATTCGGCCGCAGCTGCGTGTACACGGGGACGATTGCGTGGGCGGGCCCCACGTCGCCGCTGCCGATGGAGCACGATCCCGGCGCCGCGTTTGCGCGCCTCTTCGGCGATGGCGCCACCAGCGATGCTGCCGCGAACCGCGCGCGCATGCGGAACAAACGCAGCATCCTCGATTCGCTTGCCGGCGAGGTGGCGGCGCTCCGCAGCAAGGTGTCGGCCGCCGATCGGTCGAAGATTGCCGGCTATCTCGACAGCGTGCGCGATGTCGAGCGGCGCATTCAGCGAGCCGTGGCGCACAACACCGCCCTGCCGGTGTTCGACCGTCCCGCCGGCGTGCCCGAGACGTTCGAGCAGCACGCCAAGCTGATGTTCGACCTCCAGCTGCTCGCGTATCAGGGCGACGTCACTCGCGTCGTCACGTTCATGCTGGGGCGGGAATTCAGCGGGCGCACCTAC
>JACQTH010000628.1 GCA_016210935.1 Acidobacteriota bacterium
ATCCATCGCGATCTGACGCGGGCTGTCGAGCTGTTGAAGACGCTGGAGACGGAAGAACAGCGTGAACGTGCGGCCGTCTACATGGACGGCTTGTCCCAGCTTCGGTCGGAGTTCAAGAGGCGGTCAAGAAAACGATAGTTTCACCAGGGATAGTCCAGGCGTTCACTTCTAAAAGCACTTACCGCGGAGCACGCAGAACAACAACATTTTAGATCTCTGCGCGCTCTGCGTTCTCTGCGGTTTCTCTTTCCGGAGCGTCTGAGGCCGGCTGCCGGGTCTTATTGCCGCCTCGCCTGCGTCGCAACCGCGAGCTTCCGCGCAGCGACCCGAATAGGCTCGGGCACGTTGCGGTCGGTCGCCAGCATCCGGACATCGCGGTCGTTCAGGCGCGAGACGAGCCCCAACGAGACGGCGACCGGTGTCTTGGGATTCCGGGCCAGCGCCGCGATGATGCTGTAGTGACGGATCCAGCTGCGATGCGTCCCGATGATCCGCAGCACCTCGTCCGATACCGAAGCCATCTTCGCGATGCTTTCGACCTCCGCCTCCGACAGCTTGGGGCTGCTCAACACGGCCGCCGCCACGATTTTGTTCGGATCTCGAATCAGGACCGCGCGCTCCTCTCGTGTCCCCTTCATCGCCGTCTTGATCCGTTCGGTGATCGACATGCGTGAGATTCGCTGCGTCACGCTGAAGCGGCGCTCTTCAGGCGAGAGCGATCCGTCCGCCGGGGGAAGCGGGAGGGAGTGGTCGACCAGGGGCGTGTCGGGATCGGTCGACGCCGGCGCCAGGGGTTGGACGCCACGGCGCGCGAAGGCCGCCTTGAGATCGGCCGGCACATCGGACCGCGCGAGAAACGAAGCCAGCCGCTCTCGCGGAATCAGATCCAGCGTGCGCTCCGCGGTCGCCTGGATCTCCGGATCCGGGTCGTCAAGAAGATGGAGCAACAGGCCAAGCTGCTCGTGTGCGCGCGGCGCCAGATCACCTGCCGCCGCCAGCCGCCGGAGATCCCGATCAACCTCACCGCGTTTGAAACAATCCAGAAACGGCGTTCGAAGATGGAGATCGCGACCGGAAGACATGAGAAAGGAGAAGGAGTTAGGAGTTAGGAGGAGCGGGCAGCAAATGGACCCAGGAGCGGCCGAACTAGCTCTCCTAGCTCCTAGCTTCTAGCTCCTAGCTCCTAGCTCCTTCAGATCACCAAAAGTAGAACTTTACGGCTATCAGGGCCAGCAGGATCACGGCGCCGAGCAGCATCCGCCACCCACTCCAGCGTTGCACCGCGACGTCATGGCCGATCGAATCCGCGGTTTCGGGGCGCTGGACTTCCGGGAACGCATCGAGAAACTCCCGCATCGTCCGATCGGGATCGAGCCCGATCTGTACCGCATACGATCGCACGAACGCCCGCGTGAAGACACCGCCCGGCAGGCGCGACACCTGATTGCGTTCGAGTGCTTCCAGCGAGCTCACGGAGATCTTCGTGGCTTTCGCGATCTCCCGAAGGGGGATGCCCCGGCGCTCGCGCTCCTGCCGCAGCCGCGATCCGAAATCCTTGGGACCTTCTTCAGGGACCGGGCGAATCCTGTCCGGTGTTACATCCGAGGCGACGAAGAAATGACGATCCAACGTTCCCGCCACCGCCACACTTCCTGTGTCTGACTTGGTGATTGGCTGACCCGGCAATCGAGGACACCCATGCTAGGGCGCGGCCGGGGGCATGTCAAATATTTTTCGGGCGTCGCGGACGATTTGAGCGAGGGCGTCAGGCCCCGGTGCGTCGGCGAACAAGCCGATCGCGGCGAATCCGACCGCTCCCGACCGGGCCACGGAAGGCGCACGAGCGAGGGTGACACCCCCAATCGCCAGAATGGGAACAGCAACCTGTCGGGCGGCCTCGCCCAGCGCGGCGGGGCCGAGCCAGCAAGACGAGGCATCCTTACTGCTGGTCGGGAAAATCGGGCCGAGCAAGACGTAGTCGAGGTGTCCCGCCTCGCGTACAGCTTCGCCCACGCCATGGACCGAACGGCCGATGAGGAACCCCGGGGGGACAATCGGACGGATTCGGGCCGCGGGCGGTGAGTCGGCCCGCAGGTGCACGCCGTGTACGCCGCAGGCGAGGGCCACGTCGAGGCGTTCATTCACAATCACCTTCGTCGCAGTGCCCTCGACCGCCTCGAGGCTGCGTGACACCAGGGCGGAAAGCGGCCCCGCGTCCAGGTCGCGTTCACGTACCTGCACGAAATCGACGCCGGCGCGGGCGGCGGCCTCGACCTGCCGGACAACCCGGTCGATCTCACCGCTGCCGTATGCCTCCGACAGGCGCCGACGATCGGTCACGAGGCAGATGAGAGACTTCAGACTTCTGACTATCTGTGCCTGGCTGTCATGATCGCCGCGAGATCCGCCAGGCCTGCGTAAAGATTGATCACCCCAAGGCCCGAGATAGCCCCCCGCACGAAGTTGTTCTTTGCGAAATCTCCGAGAACCGGCATCGCCTCGACGAAATAGTTTCGCTCCCAGAACGTCGACCACGGCACGAGGACGAGCAGGAGCCCGACTTCGATGAAGTACGCCACGAAAACGAGTCTCTTCAGCAATGCCGGAATGTTGGCTCTAGGGACGCTTCAGCAGCCGGCTGACCCGCCTCGCGACATCGCGATAATGCGGCTCGTCCATCCGGAGCTCGATGAAGACCGCGAGGGCACGCTCGCGCTCGCCGACGCTTTCAAGGGTATTGGCCAAATCGTAGAGCAGCTCGTGTGCGATCTCCGGGCTGGGCGGTTTGGCGTCGGTCGCGCGCTCGAACCATCGAATCGCGTCCCACGCCCTTCCGCGCTCGAGCTCGATCCGGCCGAGAAGCGCCGCGGCGCGGAAGCGCTGCGCCGGAGATCGGGTCGCCATCTGCAACGCGCGGGTGGCGTGATCGATTTTGCCCGCCCGGTAATACTGCTCGCCGAGCTCGAGCTCGCGCGAGGTCGTCTCCGCCGATTCCAGCTTCGCGGCCTCTCCCTTCCATTCCTCGAACAGATCCTGCAGCTCGGCGAAGCGCGCTCCGTCGGCAACCGGCTCTGCGTCACGCGTGTCCTCCGCCGGCTCCGTGAGGTCGAGCGCGCCGCTCAAATCGCGCGCCTCCTCCGGGACCTCCGGGGGGCGCTCAACGTCAACAGTCACGCCGGCAGGTTGTTCGACGCGGTCGGCGATGATCTGCACGTGCGGCCGGACCACCCGCAGGGGGACACGCGCTGCGGGCGGCGTCTCGGCGTCGACCGTGGCGGGCTCTGCATCCGCCAGCGCCTGCAGCGCCTGCTCGTCGAGCCCCAGACTCGCCAGCAACGTTGCGATGGTTTTCAGCTCCGCGGGGTTCGGACGCTCGGCCTGGGAGAGCTGGCCGGCGGCGAACCGGCGGTGTCTCTCCAGAAGGGGACCGGCGGCATCGGGACCGAGCGATTCCTGCTCGGCCGCTTCGCGCAGCAGATTCACGGCGTCGGCGTGCCGGCCACGCTTCAGAAGATGGAACGCCAGATCCTTGCACACCGCCGCCGCGCCCGGCCGGTCATCGATTTCGAGGAGGGCAGCCGCAGCACGCCGCTGCGCGGCGACGTCGCCGGGATCCAGCGCACCGATCCGTACGAGCAGTTGCGCGGCGCCCGTGCGGTCTCCGCGGTGGCGCCGCTGTTCCGACAAGCTCAGGAACGCCGACTTCGCGTCTGCGACGAGCCCCTGCGCCTCGGCGATCTCTCCGCTCCTGAGAAGCGCCGTCTCGTCATGCGGTCGGATCTTGAGGATCTTCTTGTAGAGCGCTGCGGCCTTCGGCAGAAAGCCTTCGTGATGGTAGAACTCCGCGATCTTGACGTATTCGACGATCGCCTGGTCGCGATGCCCCTGCCGCAGCAGGTCATCGGCTCGCCGGAGCGCGCTTGCGGGATCGGTCGGCACTGGCAGCTCCCGAGGTCAGTCAAAGAGCGTCGGCGGGCGGAACGATCGCCGATGCACCGCCGAATAGCCAAACCGCGCGACGGCCTCGAGATGGTCGGCCGTCGCGTAGCCCTTGTGGCGATCGAAGCCGTAGCGCGGATCCGATTCGTGAAGCCGCTGCATGCACCGGTCGCGCGTCACTTTCGCGACGATGGAGGCGGCCGCAACGGCCGAGCAGCGTCGATCACCATGGATGACACGACGCTGGGCCATCCACAAGTCGGGAATCCGAAAGGCATCGACAAGCACGAGATCCGGAAGCGGGTCGAGCGCGAGGATCGCTGCCCGCATCGCCCGCAACGACGCCCGATGAATGTTGAGCTCGTCAATCTCTGTCGGCTCGACCTGCGCCACGCTCCAGGCGCACGCCTTCCGGCAAATCTGGTCGAACAGCCGGTCGCGCGCCTGCGCGGTCAGCATCTTGGAGTCGCGCAGCCCTGGGATAGGCCGATCGGGATCGAGAACAACGGCGCCGGCCATTACCGGCCCGGCGAGACACCCCCGGCCCACTTCATCGACGCCCGCGACCCGGACGAAGCCCATCCGGAGACAGGCGTTTTCAATCGTCCGCATCGCGCGCACGCGCATAGAAGAGGGGGCCGGGGGTCAGGGGACAGGGCCGGTG
>JACQTH010000060.1 GCA_016210935.1 Acidobacteriota bacterium
ACCCAGAGCGCCTGCGGCCGAAGGAGCGCCAGCGCGCCGGGCGCCGCGCCGAGAGCGCTGAGGCCCGCGGTGGCGACGATGAGCAGCCCGATGAGGCCGACGGCGCGGTCGAGCAGCACGATCGTGGTCGCGACGGTCTTCGATCCCGCCGGAGCGGCCGTGTCGCTGATCCGGACGACGTCGCCGCCGATGTTGCTCGGCAGGAAGTTGTTGAAGAACGTAGCGACCAGATACGAGCGCACGAGCAACCGGTGCGGCACGTTGATGTCCTGGGCGGTCAGCATCAGCGCCCAACGCCAGGCGCTCGTCAGGATCATGAGCAGGTACAACGCGATCGCGACGCTCAGCCACCACGCGGATGCGGAGCGAAGCTCGTGTCCGAGGCGTTGGACATCGACCTGCCTCAGCAGAAAGACGAGCAGGCTCGCGCTGACCAGCGCCTTGGCGAGAAAGCGCAGATGAGCGGGTCGAAGCGCGAAGCTGGAGCCGGTCTCGGTTGTCATCGGGGCGTCGAGCGGTGCGCAATGTATCACAGCGATTGCACGCCCTCCAAGACACCGGCGCGCGGCCGTACGCGTGTGTCGAAGTGACGCGACGACCGATGGAGACTGTCGTCAGGCTGGCCGCCGCCGTTTTCGTGCTGGCGCTGGTCGGCTATCTCGGCGAAGCCTGGGTGACGATCACCAGGTGGTCATCGGGAACGCCAGAACTCGTCGCGCGGTTCCCGACGGCTTCCCACTTCTGGACCCAGCTAGCCGCTGCGGCCGGTCTCGTCGCGGTCAGCCTGGCCGTGTGGCGGCAACGGTACCGCCGCACCGCCCAGGACTTTGCGCGTCGCCTCACGCCGATCTTCTGGCTCACCGTCCTCATCCTCCCGTACGTGCCCTGGGTGAATGAGCGTCTTCCGCTCGTGCTGCTGCTCTCGGGTCCCGCTCGATGGGGGGTGATCGCCTTCGTGGCGATCGCGACGGCCTCGGCCTTCCTGACGGACCGTGTGGGAATAGCCGTTTCCGAGCTTGGCCGCGCACGTGTGTTCGCTATCAGCCTCGCCATCTTCGTGGCTTGTGGCACGTATGCGCATCGTGCCGCGGGGCTCCAGGGTGATGAGCCTCACTACCTCGTGATCGCTCAGAGCTTGCTCAAGGATGGGGATCTCAGGATCGAGAACCAGCATTCGCGACGTGAGTATCGCTCCTTTGTCGACAGGGACCTGCCACCCCATTTCCTGCGCCGCGGTGCGAACGGCGAGATCTACTCCGTTCATGCGCCGGGTCTTCCCGTGCTGCTGTTGCCGGCCTTTGCGGTAGCGGGCAAGTACGGCGCCATGGCGTTCATGTGTCTGCTCTCGGCGATGACGGCGTCAATCATGTTCGACGTCGCGCAGAGAATCGCTGGGCACCGCGCAGCCGTCTCCGCGTGGGTGCTCACCGCATTCAGCTCGCCGTTTCTCCAACAAAGCTGGCTGATCTTCCCCGAGATGGCCGCTGCCGCGATCGGTGCGCTCGCGATGCGGTGGTTGCTGGATGAAAGAGACGCGGCGCCGATCGAATGGCTCTGGCGTGGCCTGGCGCTGGCAATTCTGCCGTGGCTTCACACGAAATTCGTTGTCATTCTCGCGGTGTTGGTCGTCGCCTTCGCGATTCGGCTGCGGCGGCAAGTCTGGTCGCTCTGTCTTCTCTCCGCGACGATCGCCGTCGCGCTCGGACTGTGGTTGTTGTTTTTCTATCTGGTGTATGGCGTCGTGGATCCGGCCGCTCCCTATGGCTCGTCGAGACAGGCGGGCCTGACGCTCGCAAACGTCCCGCGCGGCGTCCTTGGGTTGCTGATGGACGGACAGTACGGCCTGCTCACGTACTCCCCCATTTACGCGCTGGCTCCGATTGGGTTCCTGTTTCTGGTGCGCCTGCCGCAGCACCGCTGGTTTGCGGCCACGCTGGCGATGACAGCGATCCTCTTCATCGTCAGCACGACACGGTTTTATATGTGGTGGGGTGGGTGGAGCGTGCCGGCGAGATTTCTCGTGCCCGTCCTGCCGATGTCGGCCGCTGCGCTGGCATTGACCTTCCGTCGCCTCGAAGGGCGGGGGTTGCTCCCACCGCTTGTTCTGGCAACCCTGATTAGTGCGCCTGTCCTCGTCGCGGCCGGCAATTCCGATCGGATTCCGATCGCCTCAGAGCGGTGGGGCGACGCAACCGGCGCGCATCAGGCGGCAGAAATTCTGCGTCGCGCGCTGCCGACGTTTATCCCGCCGCATTGGCAGGGCCAGCTTCCCGTCGCGGCCCTCTGGGTCTTCATGGCGGGCACCTCGCTCGCGGCGCCGTACTTCTTGCGGCGACGGTGGCCCGGAATGTCGTCGCTCGAATGCGCGGCTGCGAGTGGAACGGCCCTGCTGATCGTCGCAGGCGCGCTGACGCCAGCCATCATCGACGCGTCGGGAAGGAACGAGATCGCACGTCAAGGGCCGCTCGGCGTGCTGCGCACGTACGACCACGCCGATGGGCTGATTGTGGATTACGCGCGTTTGCGGACGCTGACGCCCGCCGATCTCCTGACGCGCATGGCCACGCGCCTTCAACTGAGTCCGCGGACCATCGTGCCGGAACGCGAGGGGAGCGATGACCGGCTGGAAGGAGTCGAAGCTGTTCCCGATTATCCTGGCGCTCATATCATCTATCGCGACCGCAACGTCTTCCCCGAACGTGGGGCCTTCTGGACGCATGGAGGACAGTCCACACGCATCCTCGTGGTGACGGCGAATGCCGCGAAGCTGATTCTCCATGTCAGCGCCGGCGCCAGTTCCGGTCGGGTTGACGTGAGCATCGACGGCAAGCCTGTTCCGCTGGAGCTCGAGCGGTGGGCCGAACGACCGATTGAAGTTCCGCTGTCGGAGAGCACAAAGATCGTCCCAATCGAGGTCCGGTCTCCGGGCGGATTCCGGCCGGCGGACGCCGTGCCATCATCGAACGATCGGCGCTGGCTGGGCTGCCGCGTCCGCATCGAACTGATCCCGCCGGCCGATCGCAGGCCGGCGGCTCGTTGACGATCGCGCACAAGTCCCTTATACTCAAGCGTTTGCCAGTCGCACCCCAGCTGTCGATCGTCGTTCCGCTCTGCAACGAAGCGCCAAATGTGGCCGAGCTGTATCACGAGCTGACCGCGACGCTCGAGGCGGCGGAGTGGACCTACGAACTGCTGTTCATCGACGACGGCAGCACGGACCAGACGTTTGACGTCGCCGCCGGCCTGCAGGCGGCCGATCCGCGCCTGCGCGTCATCCGCTTCCGCCGCAACTTCGGCCAGACGGCGGCGTTCGCGGCCGGCTTCGCGCTTGCCCGCGGGGGCATCATCGTGACGGCCGATGGCGACCTTCAGAACGATCCCCGCGACATTCCCGCGCTCGTACGGACCCTCGAAGCGGGCAGCGACATCGTCTGCGGCTGGCGAAAGGACCGCAAGGATCCGTTCGTCACGCGCCGCGTGCCGTCGATGATCGCCAACTGGATTATCTCGACGGCCACGGGCGTGCGGCTGCACGACTACGGCTGTTCGCTCAAGGCGTTCCGTGCGGAAGTCGTCAAGCCGCTCAAGCTGTACGGCGAAATGCACCGGTTCATCCCGGCGATCGCCAGCGAGCTCGGCGTGCAGATCGCCGAAACGGTCGTGAATCATCGGCCGCGCCGACACGGGCGGTCGAAGTACGGGTTGTCCCGGACCGTGCGCGTGCTGCTGGATCTCGTGACCGTGAAGTTCCTGATCAGTTATTCCACGCGGCCGCTGCAGATTTTTGGGCTGGTCGGCCTGGCGATGGGCGCGATCGGAACGGTCATCTGCAGCTATCTGGCGTACGTTCGTTTGTTCGGGTATCAGTCGATCGCCGACCGTCCGTTGTTGTTGTTCGGCATTCTTCTCATCTTCACCGGCGTCCAGCTGGTGACGCTGGGCCTGCTGGCGGAGCTCCAATCGCGCACCTATCACGAGTCGCAGGACAAACCGATCTATGTCATCCGCGAGATCCGCGAGGCGCCGTATCTGGCCGAAGCGCGGGGACCGGTCCCCGCTTCCTCGGCGCGCGCTCGCGAGGTCCTCGAAGCCTGATCGACATGCGGCGGGTGACGCTTTTGCTCACGACGCTGGTGGCTGCTGCCTGTGGCGGCGGCAGCTCGTCGTATCGCAGCGGCCCCTCGTCTCCCTCCACCCTCGGTCCGGTGCCCCCGTCGCTGACGGCTCCGATCCCGCTGGCGCCCATAGACGACGTGACGGTCCAAACGCTTCGACCTGAGCTGCGCGTGACGAACGCGACGTCCGATCAACCAGGCGAGAGAACCTACGAGTTTCAGCTTGCCGAGAACCCCGAATCGTTCGACGCGTCCGGGCCAGGCGTCCTGACGATCACGAAAACAGGCGTTCCTGAAGGGGCGGATGGCAGGACGGTGTTTCAGCTGGAACAGGATCTGCCCGTGCCGAAGCGGTTCTACTGGCGGGCACGCGCCGTGCAGCTGTGGGCGTTTGTCGGACCGTACTCGGCGCCGGCCCGGTTCAAGACCGCGATGCCGCCGAAGCCCGTTCTGCGCGTGGCCTCCTTGACCGCGAGCAGTTCCCGCGCTGAAGTCGACACCGAGGTCACGCTGGCGGCCGTGATCGACAACACGGACACGCCGGTGGACCGGCTGGTGTTCGAGTGGACGGTCGAGAAGGGCGCCTTCAGCGGGACGGGGCCGATCGTCCGATGGCGCGCGCCGAGGGGCGAGCGAACACCAGCAACGTACGATCTCCAGTTGACAGTCATCGACAGGTACACGCTGGTGGACGCCGACGGCAGGACCGAACTGCGCGAGAACCGGGCAACCGCATCGACGCGAGTCCGTGTGCATGACTCACGTGGAGAGCTGACGACGCTGGCGTTGACGTTTCTCGGCGATTTCGCGAACTCGGCGGTCAGTGCGGAAACCTGCGTGCGGAACTTCAGCGACACCTGCCGCGGAAAACAGGAAGAGCTGGAGGACATCAGGGACAACCGGCAGAAGT
>JACQTH010000624.1 GCA_016210935.1 Acidobacteriota bacterium
CTACCATCGTCAACGCGGCCGTCAAGGTCGTCTTGCCGTGGTCGATATGCCCGATCGTCCCCACGTTCACGTGCGGCTTGCTGCGATCAAATTTTTCCTTCGCCATTGCTGCTTGATCCTCGTAGTGGCCAGTGGCCAGGAAGAGCCACTCTCCATTCTGGCTACTGGCTACTGACCACTGGCCACTATTCTTTCTGGCTACTGGCTACCGGCCACTGGCCACTTGAATTCATCTCCCCTGAATCCGTGCAACAACCTCCTCGCTGACATTCTGAGGAGCCTGCTCGTAGCGGTCGAAGTGCATCGAGTACGTCGCGCGTCCCTGTGTCCGCGACCGCAGATCGGTCGCGTAGCCGAACATCTCGGACAGCGGAACACGCGAATTGATGATCTGGGTCCCTCCGCGAGCCTCCATCGACAGGATGCGCCCGCGGCGGCTGTTGAGATCGCCGATGATGTCACCCATGTACTCTTCGGGGACGACGACCTCGACCCTCATCACCGGCTCGAGGAGCACCGGCTTCGCTTTCTTGGCGGCGTCCTTGAACGCCATCGAGCCGGCAATCTTGAACGCCATTTCCGACGAGTCGACCTCATGGAACGAGCCGTCGTACAGCTCGACGCCGACATCGTCCACGGGATAGCCGGCCAGCACTCCGGTCGTCATCGCCCCGACGATGCCCTGCTCGATCGGCTTGATGAACTCCCGCGGAATCCTGCCGCCCACAATCTGGTTGTCGAAGAGAAACCCTTCGCCGGGCTGTCGCGGCAGCAGGCGGATCTTCGCGTGGCCGTATTGGCCACGGCCGCCGGTCTGCCGGATGTAGCGGCCTTCGCCCTCGGCGGGAGCGGTCAGCGTTTCCTTGTAGGCGACCTGGGGGCGTCCGACGCTGGCTTCCACGCTGAACTCGCGACTCAACCGATCGACGATGATCTCGAGATGAAGCTCGCCCATGCCGGCAATCACGACCTGTGCGGTTTCGTGATCGGTCCGAACGCGGAAGGTCGGATCCTCGGCCTGCAGCTTGGCGAGCCCCTGTCCGAGCTTTTCCTGATCGGCCTTCGTCTTCGGCTCGATCGCCAGCGAGATGACCGGCTCCGGGAACTCCATCGACTCGAGAAGGATCGGGTGCTTCTCGTCGCAGATGGTGTCGCCGGTGCCGACGCTTTTCAGGCCGACCGCGGCCGCGATATCGCCCGCGTAGACTTCCTTGATTTCTTCGCGCTTGTTCGCGTGCATCTTGAGCAGCCGCCCGATGCGCTCGGTCTTGCGCTTCGAGGTGTTGTAGACGGCGCTTCCCGACTTCATGACGCCGGAATAGACGCGGAAGTACGTGAGCTGACCAACGAACGGGTCGGTCATAATCTTGAACGCCAGCGCCGAGAACGGGGCATCGTCCGACACCTGGCGCTCGAGGATCTTGTCCTCGGGGGCGTCCGGATCCAGACCCCGGACGGCCGGGATATCGACAGGAGAGGGCAGGAAATCGACGACGGCATCGAGCAGCGGCTGGACGCCCTTGTTCTTGAACGCCGCGCCGCAGATGACCGGCACGACGGGCGCTTTCTCCTTGCGGACCGATTCAATCGTCCGCTGTCGGAGCGACGCCTTGATCTCGTCCTCCGTAATCTCCTGGCCGTGAAGGTACTTCTCCAGCAGCACGTCGTTCAGCTCGCTGACCTTTTCGATCAGCCGCTCGCGGTAGTGCTGCGCTTCCTCCTTCCGATCCTCGGGAATCTCCTCGACCACGTAGTCGGCGCCGAGGGTCTCGTCCTTGTAGCGGATGGCCTTCATCCGAATGAGGTCGATGACGCCGGCGAACTTGTCTTCGGCTCCCATCGGCAGCTGAATGGCGACCGGGTTCCCCTGCAGCTTCGTCTCGATCTGCTCGAAGGTCCGATGGAAATCGGCGCCCACGCGATCCATCTTGTTGACGAAGCAGATGCGCGGGACGCGGTATTTGTCGGCCTGACGCCAGACGGTTTCCGACTGCGGCTCGACGCCGGCCACGGCGTCGAAGACCGCGACGGCGCCGTCGAGCACCCGGAGTGAGCGCTCGACTTCGGCGGTGAAATCCACGTGCCCCGGGGTGTCGATGATGATGCTGCGCGGGTCGCGCCAGTGGCAGGTCGACGCGGCGGAGGTGATGGTGAAGCCGCGCTCCTGCTCCTGTACCATCCAGTCCATGACGGCGGTGCCTTCATGCACCTCACCGATCTTGTAGGTGATCCCCGTATAAAAGAGGATGCGCTCGGTGGTGGTCGTCTTGCCGGCATCGATGTGCGCCATGATGCCGATGTTGTGCGTGCGATGGAGAGGGACGAGCCTGGGCATTTCAATCTTCAATTTGGCGATCTGGCGATTGGGCGATTTGGCGATTTATTGGGCGATTCAATCAACCAATCAATCGCCAGATCGCCAGATCGCGAAATCGCCAATTTGTCATTACCACCGATAGTGCGCGAACGCCTTATTCGCTTCCGCCATGCGATGCGTGTCCTCGCGCTTCTTGACGGCGCCGCCACGCAGGTTCGATGCGTCGAGCAGCTCGTTGGCGAGCTTTTCCTCCATGGTCTTGCCGTCGCCGCGACCGCGCGCGTAGCCGACCAGCCAGCGGATGCTGAGCGACTGCCGCCGGTTCGCGTTGACTTCCACGGGTACCTGATAGTTCGAGCCGCCGACGCGGCGCGATTTCACCTCGAGGCTCGGCTTGACGTTGTCGAGCGCCTTCTTGAACACCTTCAGCGGGTCGTCTCCCGTCCGCTCGCGAATCAGATCGAAGCTGCGGTACAGGATGTGCTCCGCCTTGCTGCGCTTGCCTTCCCGCATCAGCGTGTTGATGAACTTCGTCACCAGCATGCTGCTGTAGACCGGATCGGCGGGCACGAGGCGTTTCGGAATCTCTCGACGTCGGGGCATGGAAAAACTCTTCGTGTCTTCGTGTCTTGTGACGCAGCGCGGGCGTTTTATGGGCCGCGCTGCAGACTCCTACGCTTTCGGTCTCTTCGCGCCGTACTTCGACCGGCCCTGTTTGCGGCCCTGGACCCCGACGGCGTCGAGCGTGCCGCGAATGACGTGGTAGCGCACACCCGGCAGATCCTTCACGCGGCCGCCCCGAATCAGCACCAGCGAGTGCTCCTGCAGGTTGTGGCCCACGCCCGGGATGTAGGTCGTGACCTCGATCCCGTTCGTCAGTCGAACGCGCGCGACCTTGCGCAGCGCCGAGTTCGGCTTCTTCGGCGTCTGGGTGAAGACACGCACGCAGACCCCGCGTTTCTGCGGGTTGTCCTGCAGCGCGGGACTCTTGGTCTTGCTTACGATCTGATGGCGGCCTTTCCGGACCAACTGACTGATCGTCGGCACGTTCTCTCCAGCTTTCGGCTTTCAGCGTTCAGCTCTCAGCCAGGAGGAGCGCGCTTCGCGCCGAACCTTTCCTCAGCTGAGAGCTGACAGCTGATAGCTCCCTGAGAGCTGACGGCTGAGAGCTGACAGCTCGTTGTGGTCCAGACCTGGAAGCCGAGGCTTGGTGTCTGGAACCCAGACTTACCCTATCTCAGATGTCGTGACCGCCGTCCTGGCGGTTGTGACCACGCGCGCGGGATCCGCGGCGACTTCCTCTGTGGCGCCCGCCCCGCCGAGGCTCCAAAAGAGCGAAGGCGGCCGGGCAGCGCTGCGGCACTTCCGGGCGGCTCGGTACCAGATAGGGTTTCCTGGCACCGGAAAACCTATCGAATATAGCACGGCCCTTCACGAAGTGACAAGGCCGGCGCGCGGCCCTTCGGCGACCGGCTGAGGCTTGATAGACTGTAGCGACCCCACAGTCGTGGCCTTCCGCCGGACTCGTGGCTTCCGCCTTCAGGCGGAAGATCTATCTGGAGAACAGACGTGGCAGCCATCCCCAAGACCGACACCATCTGGTTCAACGGCTCCTTTGTCCCCTGGGATGAGGCCAGGGTCCATGTGCTCGCGCACACGCTGCACTACGGCACCGGTGTGTTCGAAGGCATCCGCTCGTATCTCACCGACCGAGGCACGGCCGTCTTCCGGCTCGACGCGCATCTCGAGCGGTTCTTCCGCTCGGCGGCGATCTACGACATGCCGCTCCCATACAGCAGGGAACAGCTGACGGAAGCCACGCTCGAGCTCGTGCGGCGTAACGGGCTGGAGAACGCGTACATCAGGCCGGTGGCGATTTTCGACGCTCACACGCTTCAGCTGCTGCCCGAGGGCGCGCCCATCACGGTCGCGATTGCCGGGTGGCCGATGGGCGCGTATCTGCCGGCGGAATCCAACCGTGGGGTCCGAGTGACGGTTTCACCGATTCGCCGGTTCAACGCGTCGGCGATTCCCCCGGCCGCCAAATCGTGCGGCCAATACGTGAATTCGGTGCGCGCCACGCAGGATGCCGTCCGCCGCGGGTTCCACGAAGCCGTTCTTCTGACCGACACGGGAGTGGTCTCCGAGGGCGCGGGTGAGAACCTGTTTGTCGTCAAAAACGGGGTCGTCATCACGAATGACGCCGACGCGGCGATCCTGATGGGGATCACGCGCGAGTCGATCCTGCAGATCGCCCACGATCTCGGCATTCCGACCAAGATTCGGACAATCCGGCCGGAGGAACTGCCGCAGGCGGATGAACTGTTCTTTACCGGCACCGCCGTCGAAGTGACGCCCATTGAGGAGGTCGACGGTACCGTCATCGGTGACGGCCGGCCTGGGCCGATTACCACCCGGATTCGGACCCGGTTTTTCGAGATCGTGCGGGGCCTGCATGCCGACTATTCGCACTGGCTGGTATTCGCCGGGGAAAAGGTGGGAAGCGGGGTCTGGGCCTGAGAAACCCTCTTGGCTTCGGGCTACAGGCTTCGGGCTCCAGCAAAATCGGGCCAAAAACGCATCCCTGGAACCTGAAGACCGCAGCCCGCAGCCAATAGATTCAAAGCCGCCTCAGCTTGAGGCAAAAAAACTGACAATGACTGCCCCGCTGCGGGGCAATCTGTGTTAGAAAGACCATAGCGCATTCGGCCGGTCGGGTAACCGATGGGTCGACTGTCTGCCCTCCTTTGAGCGCGCCGTGATGCTGCCCGCGTCACGGCGCTTCTTTTTTTGGGAGCGGCCTTCGGCTTTTGGGAGCCGCCTTCGGCCTGGCCGCGATGCTTCGCGGCGAAAGATTCCCGTAAACGGCTATATAGTTCGCGTCGTAAGCGTGCCGAGGGTGATTTTCTGACCTGCAAGGCCGCGTCGCCCAGCGACGCAGCAAGGCCACAGGCCGGGGTCCCCAACGCGGCAGCCGCGTTGGGGTGGTAGGCCGTCGCGCGAAGCGCGTAAAAGCGCGTGGGGGTGGACTCCCCACGCGCATTAATTAAGGAGGACTCATGCGGAAGTTGCTTGTCTTCATCGCGATCATGGCGATGGCCGGGTCGGGGCTGGCACTCGCCCAGGGGAAAACGAATCTATCAGGAACCTACACCTTCGACGAGGCGAAAAGCGATCCGGCCCCGGCTGGAGGTGGCGGCGGTCGGGGCGGCGGCCGTGGCGGCGGCGTGGCCTCGTCGATCACGATCAAGCAGAC
>JACQTH010000630.1 GCA_016210935.1 Acidobacteriota bacterium
AAGAGACCGCGCTCCGCCAACGCCGCCAGCGAGCGATTCGTGGCCACAATGATCCGGGTGTCGACCTCTCGGGTCTCATGGCCGCCGACCCGCTCGACCGCGAGCTCCTGAATGGCGCGAAGCAGCTTCGCCTGGGCGGACATCGACAGGTCCGCGACCTCATCGAGGAACAGCGTCCCGCCGTCGGCGTGCTCGAACTTGCCACGGCGCCCCTTGACGCCCGTAGCGGTTCGCTCCTCGATGCCGAACAGTTCGGCCTCCAGGAGCGACTCGACGAGGGCCGCACAGTTGATCGCGACAAACGGCCCCTGATGGCGTGGGCCGAGCGCGTGGATTTGCCGCGCGACGAGCTCCTTCCCCGTGCCGCTCTCGCCCTCGATGAGCACGGTGAAGTCTGTCGCGGCGACCCGGTCGATTCTCTCACGCAGCGCCTGCATTCCGGCACTGCTGCCGATGAGGGGCGCCGCCGGATCCGGCGGCATCGGCACGACGCGGGCGCCGCGCGGCATTCGAAACGCGCGCCGCTCGAGCTCGAAGATCATCACGGCCGTGTCAGCCAGCATTCGCGCTGTCTGCCGATCCCAGTCGCTCGGCTGGTGGCCGCTCCTGTAGACCGCTTCGACGGTGACCATCTGTTGCGGTACGGCCGCCGGGACATGCACGGCCAGAATGGTGCGATCGCGCGATCGATCCACCACCGATTCACGGAGCATCTGTCGGACCTTCACCGCCTTGACCGGCAGAAGCCGTCGAAGGCCGTCCTCGATAAGCTTGTGGAGCCCGTACGGCTCCTGTTCGGCCGCCAGGCTGCGAGCCACGCGTTCGAGCACGTGGGCCGCGCCTTGCCGCCGGTCGGCCCGGCGGAACTGTAAGACCACCGACTGCCGACTCGGGGACGAACGTGCGAGGCTTGGCATCGGTGAACAACGCACCCAGTGCTCTGTCTGAGGTTGCGCATCGATACTCCAAGTTGTTTGCCAGCCCGCGCGCGCCGCCGCTGCGTTCGGAAATCTTCCCGTCAAGACCGTTCCGCCCCGTGTCATCGCGCGTCCGGGTAGTCACTGCCCGCCGCGCACCCGATTGTGGCCAACGCTCTGGGAACCGGATACCCATCCCCGCGCGGCTCCTCGCACGGCGGAAGAGCTTCCAGCTTGAGCGGGCGCTCAAATCCAACAGCCGTCCTGTAGGTCGCGCCGCGGTGGGCGCTGAGGCGGGCGACTTCGCATCGGAGCACCTGCGCGCGTCCCAGGAGCAGCTCCGATGCGGTCGCGATTCTCGTCTCGAGCCAGCATCCTGGTGTGAAGCGATCTCGTCCCTCCACCAGCGCTCCGCCGCGAGACAGATTCACCAGCTCCGCGCCGCGTCCCGGGTAGAGACGAAACGTCCGAATCCACGCGCAGTCGCGTGCTGGGTAACGCCGCCAGTGTCGCCGGTCGCCGGTCGCAGCAGCGCCTATCGAGCCGTCCACGTCCGGGTTGCAGGGTCGAATCTCCATAACCGCACGCGCCCTGTTACACCCAGCACCCGGATCGCATACTGCTGGTTTCCTTTCCCACGAAAGTACAACGTGCCCGATGTGGCGCTCCCGGCCGGACTGAAGGTAAGAATGTCCGCCGTACCCAGGCGGATTGGGTCGCCCCCGGCGGTCCCGGTCGTCTCATCAATCGGCGGCACGCCGGACAGAAAGCCGAAGTCGACGCCCGGAAAAGCATCTGGCA
Organism: Acidobacteriota bacterium; assembly: GCA_016210935.1. GTDB lineage: Bacteria > Acidobacteriota > Vicinamibacteria > Vicinamibacterales > JACQTH01 > JACQTH01. The sequence goes on from JACQTH010000630.1 coordinate 1,719, forward strand.
GTCGTTCGGGGCCTCCGATCGGAAAATCGACTCCCCTGCCGATATCGCGAGAACGCACGCCGTCACCGTTTCCGTCCGCATACAGTACGAATTCATAGCGAGTGCCCCGCGCTTGAAAACGGAATCCGATGGCCGTGGATCGTTTAACCGCTTCGAGTCGTGCCAGCCGCAAACGAGTCACCAGGAACCTCGCTGCGGCCGTGGCGTTCATTTCGTCCACCGCCCCTGCGACCGCAGGCACGGCCATCGTCGTGAGAATGACGACCAGGCCGGCAACGAATATCAATTCGACGAATGAGTAGCCCGCGGGACCGATCGTCGAACGTTGGGAGCAGGCTCCATCGTCGGAGCCTGCTCCCGCGGTGCGACGTGTGCCGGCGCCGCTCACATCGTTCGCAGTCCGTAGTGGAAGTCTGGCTGCATTCGACCGGCGCTGCATCCCGCCTGGCTGCGTTGCTCGTCGCTCACATATTCCCGATATGCTCGCTCCTCGCGCCTTGCCAGCCGGGCGCATCGCCGGTCTCGGTGCGACGCCAGACTTCCACCACGAACTGCTATGCCTTGGGCGTACCGGTGGTGATGAGGGGTTTCAGCTTCAGAAACGCCTTTTCGCCGATCCCCTTGACGTTCATCAGCTCCTCGATCTTCTTGAAGCTGCCGTTCTTCTGCCGGTATTCGACGATGCGCTGCGCGGTCTTGGGACCGACACCAGGCAGCACCTCGAGTTGTCCGACGGTGGCGGTATTGATGTTGACGACTGACGTTGCCGGTTTGGAGGTCTGCTCGGAGGAGCCTTGTGCGTGGAAGCGCGTAGAGGTCGGGCCGGCGATCATTGCAGCGATCAGGGCTGCTGCGAGCCATCCATGACGATTGAACATGCGAATCCTCCTTTATTGAATGCCGTGGGGCCCCACCCCCACGGCCTCCCACGGCTCGCTTGCGCTCGCCGCGATGAACTGAGCCAACGATCCGCTTTAGTGGGACACCCTGTGCGCCCCACCCTCACTGGTCTCCCACGGGTCGCTTGCGCTCGCCGCGATGAATTGAGCCAACGATCCGCTTGATGTCGGCAACCCTGTGTGGTCGCGAATTACACCGGCCGTCGCCCCTGAGGGCGCCGGAGGTCGGGGCGACGCAGGCGGAACGTCGGCCGGGCGCCCCCGACAAGGGCAAGAGTCCGGCCGCGCGCGGCGTGGCAGAAGTTGTTCGCCTAACTGACTGTGATCACGCGAGATGTTGATCGCAGTGCAGAATCGACGCTAAAGCGGTGCCTTGTCGCGCCTGAAGAATGACAACTGTAGTTGCTGTTTTGCCGGGATCTGGACCTGGCGCGATGGCAACGGCAGTTGCGTCGGGTGGCTCATGGTGGTTTCACAATTGTGGGAACTACCGTACGCGAGCGCGGACGACGAGGGACATTTCCAGTACATAGGGGCGGAGGTTGTCTTGTTCGCCGCGACCCGCTCCCAAATAGAGCCGTGCCGACTGACCGGGAGACAATTCGTCGCCGGCAGACGCGGCTGAACCAGCCTGGCCGTTCCGAAGATGCGACCAGCCGCTCGGCGGATTTCGTCGGTGGCCGGCACGCAGTTGGGAGGCCTTCACCAGCCCGCCGGCTTAGAGATGGAAAACAGTTAAAGCGCGAGGATTGCTCGGAGCGTGTCGTCCACGGCGCGCAGTTCCGCCG
>JACQTH010000061.1 GCA_016210935.1 Acidobacteriota bacterium
CAACGAGACGATGGGTGACGTGCTCGGGAAGATCGCGTCGGCGATGTCCTTCGCAAAGACGCCGAAGATGACGAAGTCGTAGAACTCGAGCGTGCCGCCGAGACTGGCAAGCAGGACAATACGCCAGCCTGCAGCGGTCATGCGGTCAGGCTGAGCGGAGACAGGAGCGACGGATACGGCCGGTTGCGCCATGCGGGCGGCCGCAGTCTAGCATCAGCGGTAGTCTGAAGTCTGAAGTCCGAGGTCCGAAGTCGGGTCGGGTTGACTAACTTGTGACTTCAGACTTCCGACTTCTGACTCCTCTCCCTACGTCACGTTGACGCGAACGCGATCGACGGCGTTCCAAAGATATCCCGGTGGATTCCACTGCGCCACGAACGGCTGAACGCGGCCGCGATCGTCGGCGGCGCGCGCCAGGACGAGGTGCGAGCCGGCGTCCCGGGCTCGCCAGTCGTAGCGAAAGTGTCGCCACGCGTACGGTGCCTTATCCGCGCCAAGCGTCGCCATCGACCACGTGCTCCCGTGGTCGGTCGAGACCTCCACCCGCACGATGTTCGCCTCGCCCGCCCACGCGAAGCCGCTGACAGGGATGACTCCGCGCCCGGCTACTGTCCCATCTGCAGGTGACGTGATGATCGACTTGACGACGAGGCCGACCAGCGGCGCCATGTCCTTCGGATCGACCGCCGCACCAGGCGCGACGCGCATCCGCGGATAGCGGTACGCGGTCTGGACGAAGAAGCCGTCATGCTCCAGCGGACTGAGCTGAACGTGCGTCAACCACTTTACCGAGTAGGCGGCCTCCCAGCCGGACACGATTGCGCGCAGGGGAAAGCCGTTCGCCATCGGGAGTGGTACGCCGTTCATTTCGTACGCGAGCAGCGTATCGGGATGCATCGCCTTGTCCAACGGAAGCTGGCGGATGAAATCCGGGACCTTGCCCATCGGCCGATCCGCACCATCCAGCCACACGTATCGGCCGGACGACTTGACTCCCGCCCGCTTGAGCACGTCGGCCAGACGCACGCCGGTCCAGCGCGCATTCCCGACCGCGCCTCGCTCCCATTGGACGCCGGCCACCGGCGGATCGAAGAACGCGCGGCCGTTGCCGGCGCACTCGAGCGTGACCGGCATCGAGACGCGCGGCATCTGCCGGAGCTCGGTCATGCCCAGCGTCAGCGGACGCTCGACATCGCCGTCGATCGAGAGCGTCCAGCTCTCCAGGTCGATGGATGGCGTGTAGAGGTGAGACCGCACGTAGAACAGGTCGTTCGGGGTAATCCACGAATCGAGCAGCGCGACGGGCGTCTCGAGATCCTGCGGCCGGGCCGATCGCACCAGGCGGCGTTCAGCAGGATTGGTCCCCTGCGCGAGCAACCCGCCGCCGCCTGGCACCAGCCGACTCGCGCCGGCCAGGAGGCCAAACTGCCAGGCCCGCGCGAGAAACCGCCTTCGGTTGCAGCCAGACCAATCACCGTCCAACCATCGCCTCACATGGCTCATCGTGGTGTGCCGGATCTGAACCGCGCGGCCAGATAGTCGATTAACGGCTCTTTCTCTTCAAGGCTCACTGCGGCGCCCCACCGGATCATCTTGTCGACTTCACGCACCCACGCCGGACGCCCAAGGCGTTGTTGTTCGGTCAGATCGGCTCCGTGACAACCCAGGCATCGGCTCTTGAACACGGCGGCGCCCGCATCCTCGCCGGAACGTAAGTCGGCGCGCGACGGTAATGGACCGAAATTCGTGGCGAGGTAGTCGGCGGTGAGGTTGCGTTCCTCTTCAGTCAGAACGGCGCCCCACCGCGTCATCTTCTCCAACTCGCGCAGCCAGCCGGCACGCGCCAGACGCTGCTGTTGAATCAGATCCGTGCCGTGACAAGTAAGGCACTTGGACTGAATGATGTCCGCGCCGCGGCCCGGCGGCAGCGGTGATTCACCCTGAGCGGAAACGGCGACCCACAGGCTCGCCATGCCTAGAAGAATGACCGCGCGCATCAGTTCGTGGTCGGAATGCTACCCCATCTTGGCCCGGTCTTCATGGCGGGCTGGCATCCCTTTACTCGCCCACAATCTGAATCACGAGCTCGCGACGGCGCGGGCGCGTGTCGAACTCGAACAGCGCGATCTGCTGCCACGTTCCGATCAGCAGCTCGCCGTCCTTGAACGGAACCGTGATGGATGGACCCAGCATCGCGGCCCGGACATGGCTCGAGCCGTTGTCGTCGCCCCAGCGCAGGTGATGACGATACTCCCCGTGACGCGGGGCGAGCTCTTCGAACACCTCGTTGAGATCGTGCACGGCGCCCGGCTCGAATTCGATGGTCGTAATACCGGCGGTTGATCCAACGACGAACACCGTGGCCGTGCCCGCACCGATTCCGGACTGCGCAACGGCGCGCGCGACCGCGGCGGTGATGTCGTGCGCGTCGCCTTGCCCTTTCGTGGCAACCTCGTGCGTGTGAGTCACAACCATAGTCGCCAGTTCGGTTGCTTATTCGACGACGAGGAGAGAAAACGGCCTGACCGCCTCGATGGCTCGATAGTGCCGTTCATTCTGGGTCACGACCGTCGCGCCGATCGATCGAGCCGACAAAGCAATCAATACGTCGTTAATGATGGAGTGGCTGCCCTTGAGGTTGAACCCGCGACGCTGCAGACGGCGAATAGTGTCCCCCGCCTCTATGAAGACAGCTCGCGGTGGGACAAGTATTCGCCCAACCTTGGCAAATGCCGTTTCGACGCTTTGGACGAGACGCCGGTCCTTTTGCGAGAACGCACCGGCGCGTAGTTCCATAAGAACAACCGCGCTGAGGTGCTTGACCGTATCGCGCTGGAACAGGATGTCCTCGTACCGACGGGCGTTGAACCAGTCGATGTAGATATTCGTGTCGACAACGAGGCGGCGCACGCTACTTGAAGACCTTCTTCAGGCGGCCCTTCCCAGCGACCCGGCGGAGGGCCGCATCCACATCAGCCTCCGAGACCACGAGGGTCAGAGCCCGGTCCAGGGCCTCCGTCTCAGTAGCGGCGGCGAGGACTCTTCTGGCCCTGTCCAGTTTGCTCTGGTCGATCCGGACGTGTTTATGTCGAATGGACGCGGTTGCTGCCATCGAAGACACCTCGTGCGGCGGACTCGTGTACATCTTAGCAGCAATCATGTACATCTGGTACAGGCGCGCCGCGTTCGCGCTTTTCCCAGAGGGCGGCTATACTGCGCGATCGCCATTGCAACATGGGCTTCATCTCCGCACTCTTTCCGTGGGGCCTGATCCTTCAGGCGCTGGCACTCGTCCATTTCATCCGGCGACGGCCAGACACGATCTGGCTCTGGGTGATTATCTTCCTGGGCCCGATCGGCGCGCTCGTCTACCTCTTCATGGAGGTGATCCCCGATCTCGGTCTTCTGCAGCACTCCTTTGATGCGTTCGGCCGCCGAAAACGGATCGGGCACCTGGAAGGCCTCGTTTTGGAGAATCCCTCGGTCGGCAACTACGAGGAGCTCGCCGATTTGTACCTGGATGAAGGAAAGTACGCGCGAGCGCGGGAATGCTACGACAAGGCGATCTCTTCCCGGACCGACCACGCCGACCCGTTCTACCGGCGCGGCGTGGCAAAGATTCACCTGGGCGATTTTGCCGCGGCGGTACCGGATCTGGAATACGCCACGTCGCGCGATGTCAGATATGACTCGCATCGCGCGATCGCGCTTCTTGCGCACGCGTACGCGAACAGTGGACAGGTGGAGAAAGCCGACGTGCTCTTTCAGCAGGCGACGCAGATTTCCTCGCTCTCCGAGACGTACTTCAATTACGCGACGTTTCTCGCCTCACAAGACCGGCACGCCGAAGCCCGCCAGTGGGCACAACGCATCCTGGCCAAGAAGGCGACGATGCCGCGCTATCTGCAACGCCTCGAGCGTCCGTGGTTCCGCAAGGCGAGTGCCCTGCTGAAGCGGCTGCCCGCCTGAGTGGTCGCACGCCGGTTGACCGCGAGGCGCCTCCATGGTTAACTAGAGTTAACCCTGATGCCCGCGAACATCGCCATCAACGCCAAGCGGCTCCGGGCGTCTCTGCCCGAGGTGGTCGAGCGTGTGCGGAAGGGCACGCGTTTCACCGTCATCTACCGCAGCCGGCCGGCGTTTCAGATCGTGCCGGTAAACGAAGCCGAACACGAACCACCTTCGCTGATCGACGATCCTCTTTATCGCGCTCCAGCCGTGGGACGCTCGACCGACGGTCGAACCGCCGCCGATCATGACACCATCCTCTACGGCCGGTGAACGCGATCTTTGTCGACACGGGCGGTTGGATGGCCTGCGCGGATGCGGCCGATCCGGCGCATCAACGCGCGTGCGCAGCCCGCGATACCGCGCTGGAAGCGGGGCAGATCCTCGTCACCACCGACTTCGTCGTCGACGAATCACTCACGCTGATCCGGTTGCGCCTCGGACTCGAGGCCGCCGGGAAATGGTGGCACCAGATCGATGGAACGCGGCGGCTGCGGTGGGAGCGGATCGACGCCGACCGCTTCGAAAAAGCCCGTCAACTGTTTTTTCACTATCGCAACAAGGCTTTCTCTTTCACGGACTGTACGAGCTTTGCAGTGATGCGCGAGCTGCGATTGACACACGCCCTGACGACGGACGCGCACTTTCGGCAAATCGGATTTCAACTCGTCCCTGGGCCGCGAGCGCGAAAACCCAGGCCCTCGCGATAATCCGCTCGTTTACGGCAAGGCACGCGGCGGCTGGTCCTGCTTGACAGGTAGCGATATTCCAAAGGTGAAAGCCTTCGTTGGCAGGCTTACACCTGGCATTCGCGGTGTGGAGTTCACGACCGACACGCCACCTGACGCGCATTGCCCGCCAGGGCACGCCTACTGGAG
>JACQTH010000627.1 GCA_016210935.1 Acidobacteriota bacterium
GGAGGTCGTGAGTTACGCCGCTTCGTTCAACGCGGTCCGGACCAACTCCAGCAACGTGGCAGGCTGCGGCGCGGCGAGCCGGAATCGCCCCGTGGCCCTGGCGTCATCAATCGCGCAGTAGAGCGCCCGCAGGCCGGGCCGCGTGGCCGACAAGGCCTGTCGCAACTCGATGCCTGTCATCGTGTGGAGCCAGAGGGCGCTGACGAGGAGATCGATCGGCCCGTCATGCGTCTTCGACTTCGCCAGCGCCTCATCGGATCCGCTGGCGGAGAGGACCGAGTATCCGGCGCCCGTCAACACTTGCCCGAGGTACTCGCGAATCGGCTGCAGTTCGGTCACGACGAGAATCGTTTCGCGCAAGGGACTGTTCACGACGCGGCCTCCAGCAGATTGGCCCCGGCCGAGCGCCAATACTGCAGATTCCGAGCCGAATCGGGTGATCGCCGACATTGGCGTGCAGGCATGCGTCTGCATCAGACATTTGCTGCCACGATCGGACACCCCCACAACCCACCCCGTTCGGCGGTCGTCCGCAAATTGGCCGGATAGGGCCAAGTTTGGGCCTGAACGTCACACTTACACGGTTCATGGCCGGCGCGCCCGCAAACCCGTTCACACGTCACACGCGGTCTGGTGTAACTGACAGAAACGAAATGGCTTGGGTTAGGCGACCCGCGCCTGAGGCGCTGGCGCGATTCTCGCTGGGCAAAGTGCCTAGGGTGCCTGGAGTGCCTAGGCACTCCTGTTTTCTCATGTACTCGGCGGCCGGAGTCGAGGCACTTCCGTCCGGGGCGAGTGGACTTCGACGAGCGTTCCGCTGTGATCGACGGTGTAGGTCGCCACGGCCGGAACCACTTCCTCGGTTTCGGGGTCGGACGGCTCGAGCGGCAGATCGCTCATCGAGTCGGTTCGGTCAATCCGATCTGACGCCGTCGCCGGTGAACGTGCAGCATCAAAGCGGTCGAGCTCGAGTACCGGCACGGTTACCCAGATGATTAGAACGATGAGCGAGCTCATGAAACGGATTCGCATGGCACCCGAAATGCCGCTGCGGCGAACCAGCAAGGTCCGCCCCACAACGACCGCAGCAATCGCGGTGCCAGCCGCCGATGGACTGCCAGGCGCGCACGAGTGCGCGTACGAGGGGCAAGAGCCCCGGGAACGTTTGCCCACTGGCACCTCTGTTGCGAGATTGATGGTGATGAATGCCTGAAATGCTTCGCCGATTTCCGTCGACCTTCCTTGGAGCCGTGCGCGCCCGGATCATCGCAAGACCCCGTGCCTTCGTGGCGCTGCTGATGGGGTTTGCCGCGCTCGCATGGGCTGCGGCGATTGCCACGGTGTGGCTCAGTCTCGGTCTGATCAGAGGGCTGCCGGCAAAGGAAGGGCTCCTCACAATCGGCAACATGTCGCAGGCGACCACCCTGTTCGACATGGAGAATCGGCCGGTCTTCGCGATTTTCAAGGAACAGCGGATCGAGGTGCCGCTCGAGCAGGTCTCGCCGACGCTCATCAGGGCGATTCTCACGGTCGAGGATCAGCGCTTCTTCGAACACCGCGGCGTCGACATCGTCCGGGTCGTGGCAGCGGCCTGGGCGAACGTTCGAGACGGATGGGCCACGCAAGGCGGCAGCACGATCACGCAGCAGCTCGCGCGGCAGGCGTTCCTCAGCGGGCACAAGACGCTCAGACGCAAGCTGACGGAGACGATCCTGGCGGCGCGCCTCGAGCGGATGTACTCGAAACGCGAGATCCTCGAGCTGTACCTGAACAAGATCTACTTCGGCGACGGGCTCTATGGCGTGCAGGCGGCGTCGTTGGGCTACTTCGCCAAGCCGGCGTCCGAGCTCGAGGTCGCGGAAGCCGCCGTTCTCGCGGGGGTCGTCAAATCGCCGTCGGTCTACGCGCCGACGATCAGCATGGCGCGCGCCGTCACGCGCCGGAACGTCGTGCTCAAGACGATGCTCTCGACGGGCGCGATCTCGCCGGCGGAGTACGACAGGGCGAGACGAACGCCGCTGCACATCAGGAACGGCCTCAATCAACACGAGTCGTTCGGCCTCTACTTCAAGGAATACGTCCGTCAGGAGCTCGTCGAGCGGTTCGGGTGGGATCGAGTCTACGAGGGCGGCCTGCGCGTCTTCACGACACTGGACACCGGGGCGCAGACGGCGGCCGAAGAGATCCTCGAGCGAGGGGCGAAGGCGCTGGAAAGCCGGCGATCGAAATGGCGGGCACGCTCCGCGCGCAACGCCCGCCCGGATCAGCCGGTTGAGGCTGCTCTGCTGGCCGTCGATCCGACTACCGGCTTCATTCGCGCGATGGTCGGCGGGCGAGATTTCTGGCGGAGCTGATTCAACCGCGCGCTCCAGGCGCGGCGCCAACCGGGCTCCGCGTTCAAGCCGCTCGTGTACGCCGCGGCGCTCGAACAGGGATTCACGCCGGCGACCGTGATCGATCACCTGGACGCCGCGATTTCGACACCGCAGGGCGGATGGACGCCGGAAGACGAGCATGTCAATGGACCGACCATCATCCTGCGAGCGGCGCTGCGCACGTCCAGCAACCGCGCGGCCGTGCGGGTCCTGGATCAGATCGGCATCGGGCGCGCCGTGCAGTTCGCGGAGTCGGTCGGCGTGGAACGGATGCCGAGCGTCCCGTCACTCGCGCTCGGGTCCGGTGAGGTCACGCTCGAGAATCTCGTGATGGCGTACATGCCGTTTGCCGCAGGCGGCTTCACGCGAAAGCCAACCGGCATTCGGCGCGTCGAGGATGAACGCGGGACGGTGTTGTACGAGGCGGATTCCAGCGCGCGTCGCGTCATCAGCGAGACGACCGCGTTTTTGATGGCTGACATGCTCCAGGATGTGGTCGACAGCGGCACCGCGGCCCGGGCACGCGGCGAAGGATTCCGGCTGCCCGCGGCCGGGAAGACCGGGACCACGAACGATTTCGCCGACGCGTGGTTCGTGGGGTTCACCCCGCATTTACTGGCCGGAGTGTGGGTGGGCCTCGATCGGCCGCAGACCATTCTGCCCAGGGGATTTGCCGGCGATCTCGTCGTGCCCCTGTGGGCGCGCTTCATGAGGATGGCGACGCGTGGTGACAAAGCCGACTGGTACGTCCCGCCAGCCAACATCGTCCGCGTGCCGATCTGCCGGATCTCCGGGCAGCGCGCCGGACTCGGGTGTGACGGCGCGCCTGTTGTGAACGGTATAGGCGAGGTGGAATTCCAGTCGTCGGTCTACAACGAGTACTTCGTGGCCGGCACCGAGCCGATCGATGAGTGTCAAGTCCATCGCGGTGTGTTCCTGGACCGGCTGCTGGCGTCCGAATCGACGCAGATTCCCGTTGAGCCGCCGGACACCGTCAGGCCGCCCGATAGCGTGCCGATCCTGCCGGATCCCCCATTTCCGCCGCCGACTGCCGAACCGCTGCCGCCGACGGGACCGTCTGCGGAGGACGCGCCGCAGCCGAAGCGGCGGAGCTTTCTGGCACGACTCTTTGGGCTGGGTCGCGGCGAGAAGCCGAAGAAGTGATACGATTCCTTCAGTTCCGATGCCATTTGGCGCGATCGTTGGTCACCGGCGGCCGGTGCAGCTGCTTTCCCGCGCCGTGGCGCGCGCGTCGCTTCCTCAAAGTCTGATCTTTGGAGGACCCGCCGGAGTCGGCAAGCGGCGCACCGCTGTCGCTCTGGCGCAGGCGCTCAATTGCCAGCGGCCCGTGGACGAAGCCGGCGCGCGCGACGCGTGTGGCACCTGCTCGGCTTGCCAGCGGATCGAGCGCGGCCTGCACCCGGACGTCTTCTTCATCCAGCCGGAAGAATCCGGCTCGACGAAGATTGTGCAGGTGCGGGAGGCGGTGGACCACGCGGCGTATCGTCCGTTCGAAGGGCGTCGCCGGGTGGTCGCGTTCGATGACGCCGACACGCTTGTCGCTGCGGCACAGAACGCGCTGCTGAAGACGCTCGAAGAGACGCCGCCAGCGTCGGTCTTCATCCTCATTACCGCGCGACCCGATCAGCTGCTGACGACCGTACGCTCCCGTTGTCCGCTGGTGCGGTTCGGCCTCCTATCCGCCGGGGAGGTTGCAGCGGTCCTGACGCGGGATCATCGATACACAGCCGCGGAAGCGGCAGCCGCGGCCTCGCAGGCGCGGGGAAGCGTCGGGATCGCGCTCGCGACAGCCGGCGGCGACCTGGTGCGCGCGCGCGACGCCGCACGGCAATTGCTGAAGGATCTGGCGCGGAGCGACGCGAGGCCGCGAATCGAGGCCGCGCGGCAGCTGGGCCGGCCCACCAGCGCGGTCGGAGAACGCGATCAGCTGGCCCGTCAGCTTCAGGCGTTCGGATCCTTGTTGCGAGATCTGGTGCTGTTGTCAACGCGCGGTGACGATCGGGCGCTCGCGAATCGCGATCTGAAACCGGAGCTCGAGCGGTTTCTGGGCGCGTATGACGCCGAACGATCCAACCGCGCCTTTGCCCTCGTCGATCGTGCCCTGGCTGCGCTCGAACGCAATGCGAGCCCGAAGATCGTCGCCGGCTGGCTCGCCGTTCGCGTGTGACGGAAAAGATCGGCGTTTACATATATGGAACGTGCCCCCGCTTCGGCCGTCGTGTCCATCAAGCTCACGCCTGTCGGGCGCGTTCAGACGTTCCTCCTCGACGACCTCGGTGAAGACGCGCCGCCGGCCGCGGGCGATCAGGTCGTGGTGGAGACCGACGGTGGCACGTCCATGGCGACGGTGGTCCCCACCCTTCCGGCCGTGGTCGAGCGCCGGCAGGCAGCCGGCCTGCTCCAGCGACGAGTTCTGAGAAAGGCCACGCCACAGGACGTCATCGCACGCCTGCAGCAGCGCCAGCGCGAAGCGGAAGCGATGCGAATCTGCTCGCTGAAAATCCGGGAGCGTGGCCTCGCGATGAAGCTGGCGCGCGTCGAGCACATGCTCGACGGCTCGAAGCTGGTGTTCTATTTCACCGCGGAAGGACGCGTCGATTTTCGCGAGCTGGTCCGCGAGCTGGCCGGCGAGTTTCACATTCGGATCGAGATGCGGCAGATCGGCGTCCGCGACGAGGCCAAACTCCTCGGCGGCTACGGATCATGCGGCCGGCCGCTGTGCTGCACCACCTGGCTCCAGTCGTTCGAGCCCATCTCGATCAAGATGGCGAAGCAACAGGACTTGAGCCTGAATCCGTCGAAGCTCTCCGGCCTGTGCGGCCGGCTCAAATGCTGCCTGCGCTATGAGCTGCCAAACGGCAAAGGCGTGACGCACGCGGGATGCGCGCACGAGGGCGGCTGCAGTCGCGAGGGCGGCGGCTGCGGCGGCGGTTGTGGATCCGGCGGATGCGGGGCGGGGGGATGCGGGGCGTGTGGGAAGTGACAGGAGCTTCATGGGGTCAGGGGTCGGGGGCCAGGAGTCGGTTTTGTGTCTTTACCCATGGATCCCCGGCCCCCGTCCCCCGATCCCTGGACGGCTTTCCGAGTGACATCAACAAAGCCGGCAATCGGCATCACCGTCGGTGATCCCGCCGGCATCGGCCCGGAGATCGCCGCCGCGGCGGCGGCCGATCGCCTGGTGATCGACGCCTGCCGGCCGGTCATCTATGGCGACGAATACCTGCCGTCCTCCATGGAAGCCGCACGAGCTGGGATCACCATTGGCGCAGCGTCCGCCGCAGCGGGACGTGCGGCCTATGACCTCATCGTCCGCGCGACCGAGGATGCTGTCGCGGGTCGAATCGACGCGATCGCCACGGCGCCGATTCACAAGGCGGCCTTCGCGATGGCGGGCTTGCCGTGGCGCGGCCACACGGAGCTGCTCGCGCACCTGACCGGCGCCGGTCCGGTCGCGATGATGTTCTACTCCGATGCGCTCCGCGTCATCCTCGCGACGGTGCACATTCCGCTGGCCGAGGTGCCGGGGGCATTGACGAGGGAGCGGCTGACGACCGTCATTCGTCTGGCGGCCACCGAGCTTCCACGATTCGGATTTCCGCAGCCGCGGCTGGCGCTGGCGGGGTTGAATCCGCATGCGGGCGAGGACGGCTTGCTCGGCTCGGAAGAAGAGCGCACGTTGAAGCCGGCCGTGGCGCAGTGTCGCCGGGACGGCATCGAGATTGCCGGTCCGTTTCCGGCCGACACGGTGTTCGTGCGCGCGGCCCGCGGCGAGTTCGACGCGGTCATCGCCTGCTATCACGATCAGGGACTGATTCCGGCCAAGCTCGCGGCGTTCGGCCGCGCCGTCAATGTCACCCTGGGGCTGCCGATCATCCGAACGTCGGTCGATCATGGGACGGCGTTCGACATTGCCGGCACGGGTCAAGCGGATCCGGGCAGCATGGTACACGCGGTCCTCCTGGCGGCGCGTCTGGCGCGCGGGAATGCCTGCAAAGACTGATAAAACCGACCGGCAGAAGGCGGAGCGGATCGTCGCGGAAAACCGAAAGGCGTACCACGACTATCATCTGATCGAGACCTTCGAAGCCGGCATGGTGCTGCTCGGCACCGAGGTGAAAGCCATCCGCGAGGGCCGCGTGAACCTGCGTGACAGCTACGCGCGCGTCGAGGGCGGCGAGGTCTTCGTCTTCAACATCCACATCAGCCCCTACAGTCATCGCGGGTACGCGAACCACGAACCGCTGCGCCGCCGCAAGCTCCTGCTCCACGACTACGAGATCCGCAAGCTGCTCGGCAAGACCGTGGAGCGCGGCATGACGCTCGTGCCGGTCCGGATGTATTTCAAGAATGGGCGGGTGAAGCTCGCCATCAGCCTCGCCAAAGGGAAGCAGGCGCGTGACAAGCGCGAGACGGTCAAGCGCCGCGAAGCGGAGCGGGAGACCCGGGCGGCCATGAAGGAACGCCAGGGGAGGCGGCGGTAGGACTCGTCCGCGCTAGAGTAGGCCCGACATGAATCCCACCACGACTATGAAACGCATCGCCGCGGAGCTCGGCGTGTCCATTACGACGGTCTCCAAGGTGCTCAACAACCACCACGACATCGGACGCGCCACGCGCGCGCGTGTGCTGGAGAAGGTGCGGGAGCTCGGCTACCGGCCGAACGCCATCGCCCGCAGCCTCACGCTGCGGCGCACCCATACCCTGGGGATCGTGATCCCCGATTTGATGCAC
>JACQTH010000650.1 GCA_016210935.1 Acidobacteriota bacterium
CGCTTCCGCGGCGCCGCTTTTCTCGTCTTCGCCGGCTTCCTGCGCGGACGCCGGGCCCTTTTCGCGGCCGGTGCCGCCGCCGTCTCGACAGCCGGCGTCTCTTTCACCGCCGCAATCTCCAGCGGTCGTTCCGCCACGGCGACCGTCAGATGGGCGGTCCGCTTCACGACGCGGAACGCGCGGCCCATGGGCGCCGGACGAATCCGTTTCATCGACGGGCCCTGGTTCGCGTAGCACACGGACACGTAGAGGCGATCGACGTCGCCGCCGAAGCCTTCGCGGTGCTGCGCGTTCGCAATCGCGGACCGGAGGACCTTCTCGATATCGCGCGCGATCGCCTTGCGTCCGAATCGCAGAACGGCGATCGCCTCGTTCACGTTGCGCCCGCGAATCTGATCGAGGACCAGCTTCGCCTTCTGCGCCGACGTCCGCACGTAGCGCGCCGTCGCGCTGCTCTCAATCATGAACTGATACTCCCGGGGTTCGGGATTCGGGGTTCGGAGATGATGAGGCCAACCACCGACTCCCGAATCCCGACTCCCGAATCCCAATATCATCTCGGCCCTACGCGCCCGGCTTCGCCGCCGGAGCCGGGGCCGGGGCCGTCCCGCCCGCCGGTGCCGCTGCGCCCGGGGCTGCCCCCGCCGCGGCCAGCATCGCCGCCTTCTCGCTCTTCGTCGTATGGCCCTTGAAGTGCCGCGTCGGCGCAAACTCTCCGAGCTTGTGGCCGACCATGTTCTCCGTGATGTAGACGGGGATGAACTTCTTGCCGTTGTGGACCGCCAGCGTGTGCCCCACCATCTCCGGCACGATCGTCGAGCGCCGCGACCAGGTCTTGACGACCTTCTTCTCGCCGGCGCGGTTCATCACCTCGACCTTCTCGAGGAGCGGGGTGTCGACGAAGGGACCTTTTTTCAGTGATCTGCCCATAGTCAACCCTGTAGTGCGCAGTGCGCAGTGTGCAGTGTGCAGAAGATCGTCGAACTGGACGGCATGGATCGTTCACACCTGCTGCCCACCGCCCACTGTCCACTGCCCACTACTTCGTCCTCCGCTGCACGATGAACTTGTCCGTGGCCTTGCGGTTCCGCGTCTTGTAGCCCTTGGTCGGCATCCCCCACGGCGACACGGGATGACGTCCCCCAGACGTCTTGCCTTCGCCGCCGCCGAGCGGATGATCCACCGGGTTCATCGCCACGCCTCGCACGTGCGGGCGCTGCCCCAGCCAGCGGCTGCGGCCCGCCTTCCCGAGCGAGACGTTCTCGTGATCGAGATTGCCGACCTGCCCCACCGTCGCGAGGCAGACCAGATTGATCAGGCGAATCTCGCCCGACGGCAGCTTCACGGACGCGTAGTCGCCTTCCTTCGCGACGACCTGCACGGCCGACCCGGCGCTGCGCGCGATCTGCCCGCCGCGTCCCGGCCGGAGCTCCACGTTGTGCACCATCGTGCCGAGCGGGATGTTCTTCAGCGGGAGCGCGTTGCCCGGAAGGATGTCCACGTTCTCGCCGGCGATGACGGTGTCACCGACCTTGAGCCCCATTGGCTGCAGGATGTAACGCTTCTCCCCGTCGGCGTACTGCACGAGGGCGATGCGGGCGGAGCGGTTCGGGTCGTACTCGATCGACGCGATCTTGCCCGGGATGTCGCGCTTGTCGCGCTTGAAGTCGATGATCCGATACAGCCGCTTGTGGCCGCCGCCGCGCCACCAGGAGGTCAGCTCCCCGCGGTTGTTGCGTCCGCCGGTGCTGTGAAGCGGCTCGGTCAGCGGTTTGTACGGACGCGCCTTCGACAGACCTTCATCGATCTGGCGCGTCTGGAATCGCCGGCCCGCGGAGGTCGGTTTATATGAGCGAATGGGCATAATGCTCAGGCCCCTTCCATAAACTCCGGCATCTTCTCGCCTTCGCGGAGCCGCACGTACGCTTTCTTCCAATCGGACCGGCGTCCCGCGAAGCGGCCCTGCCGCTTGATTTTTCCGTGCGCGATCTGCGTCCGCACCGCCTCCACCTTCGATCCGAGGAGATGCTCGACCGCCTGCTTGATTTCCTGTTTCGTCGCGCGCGTCGCCACCTCGAACACGATCGTGCGCCCAGCCTCGCGAATGACGCTCGTCTTTTCGGTGATGAGCGGGCGGCGGATAACGTCGGTCAGTCTCATGAAGCCGCCTCAACTTTGGATGGGCGGGGACCCCGCGCATCCGCGCGATGCACCGACTTCGAGCCGATTGCCCGTCACGGCCGCACCCCGCCAAGCTCGGTCGCTTCGCGGGGCCCCGAAAGCCCCACTTCGCTCCCTCGCGCGGCTCCCCCGCCTTCCAGAATCCCGCGCACCCAGTCCATCGCCGGACGCGTGACGATGACCGTGCGCGCCGCAATCAGGTCGCGCGCGGACACCCGGCGGCCGGCCACGAGGCGCGTGCGCGCCAGGTTCCGGACCGCGCGCTCGACCTGCGGTTCGGGTTGCAGATCGATCACGAGCGTCCGTCCCGCGCTGCCGAAGCGCCGCAGGATCTCGCCTATCGCCTTCGTCTTGGTCTCTGCCGGGAGCGACTCGACAACCTTCAGGCCACCATCCGTCAGCCGCTGGACAAGCGCCGCGCGCAGGGCGGCGATTTCCACCTTTCGCGGCAGCGCGTAGTCGTAGCTTCTGGGCTGCGGACCGAAGACGGTGCCGCCCTTGCGCCAGAGCGGGTTGCGGATCTCTCCGACGCGCGCGCGACCGGTGCCCTTCTGCCGCCACGGCTTGCGTCCGCTGCCGCTGACGTTCGCGCGGTTTTTCGTCGCGTGCGTGCCGCGTCGCTCGGCCGCGTTCGCGTGGACGACCGACTCCCAAATCAGCCAGTCCTTCACCGGACCGGCGACCAGCGCATCCGGCAGCTCGTAGGTGCCGACCTTTTCGTGTTCCGCGTTGAGAATATCGAGGGTCATTTCTTCCCCTTCGCCTTCTTCTCCGGCGTCGGGATCCGAACCGGCTTGGCCGCGACAGCCTTTCGAACGATCACATAGCCGCCCGCGGCGCCGGGTACCGCGCCGCGCACGAGCAGAAGATGGTGTTCAGGATCGACACGCTCGACGCGCAGGTTCCGCACCGTCACCCGATCGCCGCCCATCCGCCCGGCCGCCCGCATGCCCTTGACGACCCGCGACGGGAACGATGAGGCGCCAATCGAGCCCGGCGCCCGGTGAAACATCGATCCGTGCGTCGCCGCGCCGCCGCGGAAGTGATGGCGCTTCACGACGCCCTGGAACCCATGCCCCCGGCTGGTCCCGATCACGTCCACGCGATCGCCGTCGTTGAAAATCGTCACCAGAACCTGATCGCCCGCCTTCACCGCATCGCCGCCCGCAATCACCTTCACCTCGCGCCGCACGCGCGTCGGTGGCACGTTGGCTTTCCTGTAATGACCGGCCAGCGGTTTGGTCACGCGTGCGGGCCGCTCCTCGACGAGGCCGAGCTGCACGGCCTCATAGCCGTCGCTCTGCACGTCTTTGGTCTGGACCACCACGCAGGGGCCAGCCTTGATGACCGTGACCGGCTGCACGGTCCCGTCAGGTCCGAAGACCTGGGTCATGCCGACTTTTTTGCCGAGAATGCCGTTCACCATAAGTGACCCATTAGTGGGCAGTGTGCAGTGCGCAGTGGGCAGAACCTTCTTGAGAGTCGGCCGCGCTGTGGCGCGGCCTTCTGCCCACTGTCCACTGCCCACCGCCCACTACTTGTGTTCCTTCCCGAACGCCTTGATCTCGACGTCGACCCCCGCGGGCAGGTCGAGCTTCATCAGCGCGTCGACGGTCTGAGGCGTCGGCTCGAAGATGTCGATCAGGCGCTTGTGCGTCCGGATTTCGAACTGCTCGCGTGACTTTTTGTCGACGTGCGGCGATCGCAGCACCGTCCACTTGTTCTTCTCCGTCGGCAGCGGAATCGGCCCGGCGAGCCGGGCGCCCGTCCGCCGCGCCGTATCGACGATCTCGGTGACGGACTGATCCAGTACGCGATAGTCGTACGCCTTGAGCCTGATTCGAATCTTGTCGCCGAAGGCAGTAGCCATAGGTCGATATCCTCACGGGATTCGGGGTTCGGGGTTCGGGATTCGCAGAGAGCGTCTTGCCGAACCCCGAATCCCCAATCCCGACTCCCGGCTCTATTGCACAATCTCCGTCACCGTCCCGGCGCCGACCGTCCGGCCGCCTTC
>JACQTH010000651.1 GCA_016210935.1 Acidobacteriota bacterium
AGGCGGGAAGATTCTATCAGCGTCGTCTTCGCTTTGCCTTGCCGGCCGAGCTGCGCTCCGCCGCAGCGACTGCCTTTTTCGCCCAGGCCGCCAGCTCGATCGGGCTCTCCAGCACATCGATCGGGACGCCGAAATACTGCATGGTGACGGGTCGATGCGGGTACGGCTTGAAGGGGTGGCTTCCGGCCCGTTCATAGTCGGGCCGGTTGGTGTCGTCGACCTTCAGATACAGCTCGTCGCCCGCGATGATGCCGAAAAACACGCCGTCTCGATACAGCCCGACGCCGCCGAACATCGCGCGCGGCACGACCCCTCCAAGCTCTTCGAGCTGGTCGAGTACGAACGCCTTGAACCCACCACTGACGCGCAATGGATTCGGCCGATGGTTGGGTTTGCGGGCCATCGCCGCTCCTCCGGGCGAGCGATGTAGGATATCAAGGCTAACGAGGGTTCTGAACAGTTCTGAACACAGACCAAGGAGAGTCGTTCATGCGCCTGACCGCCGTCCACGCTTGCGCTTTCGCGGCCGTCACATTCGGTTGTTTCGTGCTGATCGGCGCCGCTTCCGATCAGGACAGCGCGCTGCTGGAAAAAGCGCGGGAGCTTCATCGGCAGGCGCCGCTCATCGACGGCCACAACGACTACCCCTGGGAACTGCGCAACAGGGGCGAGCGCGATTTCGCGAAACTCGATCTCCGCACGTCCCTCACGCAGCTCCATACGGACATCGCCCGGCTGCGCGAGGGCGGCGTCGGCGGACAGTTCTGGTCGGTTTACGTGCCCTCCTCGATGGCCGGACAGGACGCGGTCCGCGCAACGATGGAACAGATCGATATCGTGCACCGGATGAACGCGCGATATCCGGACACCTTCGAGCTCGCCCTCACGGCCGGAGACGTCGAGCGGATCTTCAAGGCGGGAAAGATCGCTTCGCTGATCGGAATGGAAGGGGGACATTCGATTGATTCTTCGCTGGGCGCGCTGCGGATGTTCCATCGGATGGGCGCGCGCTACATGACGCTGACGCACGGCACCAACACGCCGTGGGCGGATTCGGCGACGGACCAGCCGGCGCACGGCGGCCTGACGCGCTTCGGAGAAGAGGTCGTGCGCGAGATGAACTGGCTCGGCATGCTCGTGGACCTCAGCCACGTGTCACCCGACACCATGGACGACGCGCTGAGGGTCTCGGCGGCGCCGGTCATTTTTTCTCATTCCTCGGCGCGTGGCGTCGCAGATCATCCGCGGAATGTTCCGGATGCGATCCTGCAGAAGCTGCCGCAGAACGGCGGCGTCGTGATGGTCACGTTCGTCGGCGGATTCGTGACGCCTGAGACGGGCGCCTATCGGAAGGCCGAGCAGGCGGAAGAATCGCGCCTGAAGAACGCGAATCCGGGGAACGAGGCGGCGGTCCGCGCCGGGCTCGAGATATGGCGCAAGGCGCATCCTGCGCCGGCGGCGACATTAGCGCAGGTCGCGGATCATATCGATCACATTCGAAAGATCGCCGGGATCGATCACATCGGGCTCGGCAGCGACTACGATGGAACGACGAGCCTCCCGAAAGGGCTGGAAGATGTCTCGACGTACCCGAACCTGACCGCGGAGCTCCTGCGCCGGAAGTACTCGGATCAGGACATCAAGAAGATCCTCGGCGGCAACGCGCTGCGGGTGATGCGTGCCGCCGAAAAAGCGTCCGCGAAGCTGCGATCGGAGCGCCAGGCATCACCGGCGTTGATCGAGCAGCTGGATGGGGGGAGAAAAACGCAATAGTTATGCTAATCTCAAAAACCACGCTCATGCCCAAGATTCTCAGGCCGCTGGCAGTGACGCTGCTGGCGGTGTCAGCTATCGGCGTCTTCATATCCGCCCAGCAGCCCGTCTTCCGGACCGGGGCCCGGATGGTGTCCGTCTATTCGACCGTCACCGACACGAACGGCCGGCTCGTGCCCGATCTGACGAAGAACGACTTCGACATCTTCGACAACGGGCAGCCGCAGCCGGTCGCGCTGTTCGACGCGTCGATTCAGCCCATCACGGTGGTGGTCATGCTCGACACGAGCGCCAGCATGACGGCGAATCTCGAGCTGCTCAAGGCCGCGGCGGCCCAGTTCCTGATTCGACTGCTTCCGGCCGACAAGGCTCGCGTGGGCGCGTTCAATGACAAGATTCAGATCAGCGCGCGCTTCACCTCCGACCGCGACGATCTGATCGCGGAGCTAGGCTCGCTCGACTTCGGCAACCCGACGCGGCTCTACGACGCGATCGCCGTGAGTCTCGACGCGCTCGAGAACATCGAGGGCCGCCGCGTCATCCTGGTCTTCACCGACGGTGACGATACCGCCAGCTCCATCAGCATGGGGAAGATCGTCGATCGCGCCCGCGCGGAAGACACGATGATCTACGCGATTGGCCTCCAGTCCGACTTCTTCAACGGCCAGCGGCGCATCCGCACGCGTCCCGATCGCGGTCTCCGGAAGCTCGCGGAAGAAACCGGCGGCGGCTATTTCGAGCTGGAAAAGACCGGCGAGCTCGGTCCCACCTTCACCCGCGTCGCGCAGGAGCTACACTCCCAGTACTTGCTGGGCTTCGCCCCGCCCGTGCTCGACGGGAAAGTTCACAAGCTGGAATTGCGTGTCAGGAAAACCGGGATGCAGGTGCGTGCACGCAAGAGCTACCTGGCTACTCCCGACGTCACCACGGACGCCGGGAAGCGCGACTAGAAAATCGCGACGACCATCGCGACGAGAAGCAGCGCGCCGACGACCCATTCCGCATTGTCCGAAAACGTCCATTCCCTCATGTCCGGCCTCCGTGTGTTCCGAGTTCAAATGGTTAGACGGAGGAACTGGGAGGAAGGTTTACAGATCGGAGGTCGGGGATCGGGGGTTGGGGATCGGTGGTCCCGGGTCGGGGGACAGCCGTCGGTTTTGCGAGTCAGAGATCAAAACCGATCCCCGTCCCTGACGCCCGTCCCCCTGAGATCGTCGGGATCAACTCCACGGTGTCGCCGTCGGCCAGCTTCCGATCGCGCACGCGGTGCAGCAGCATCTCGTCGTTGACCGCGAAGTTGAAGACCGAATCGTCGAGCTGCTCGCGGAGCCCGGGAATCCGCCGATCGAGCACGCCCACCAGCTCCCCAATCGTCGACACGGGCTCCGTCACCACGATCGTGTCGCTGCGCCCGGCCCGAAGCATCGCAGGTAAGCGGACGGTGATCATGCCAGCGTCTCCTCCAGCTCCCTCTTCCATTCCGGCACCGGAATCCCCTCGTCCGTCAGGTTCGAGATCTCGTAGAACCGCGACAGGAGCGCCTCGAATTCCCCGCGATCGATCTTCTCGCCCTTGTAGGCGCCGACCTTGATCGGCTCTTCGAACCACCGCTCGGGAAGCGTGTCGTCCCGTCGCCGCACGCCAAGCCGGTGATTGATGAGACGCTCCACGCCCGTGATGTTCAACCCGATCGCGTTCAACGCGGACTCGTCGATCGAGAGCCCGGTCACGTTCGCGATTTGCCGTGAGAACATCTCCAGTCCCGGGAGCGACGGGCTGTTGAACAGCTTCGTCGTGAAGCGACACATCCCGACCGCATCGCCAGCCGCGTACACGTTTTCGCACACCCGGACGGCCAGCTCCTTCTGCGCGTAGCTGGTCGGCTCCGCGCTGACCGGTCCGCCGTACAACCGGGCCTTGAACGCCGGATCGTCGTTGATGCGCGCGTTGATCTCGAGCGTCACCCGGTTGCGGAGATGATCCATGCCGCGTGTCGCGACCGCGAGACCGAGCGCAAACGCCTTCAGGATCCGCGCGTCGTGCGGATCGCTTTGCATCAGGCCCTTGACCGCCATCCGATACCGCAGCGCCTCCGGTGGATAGTGGCCCTTCTCCACCGCACGCGTGCTGTCCGCCAGCACGTTCCCGAACCCCTCGCGCCCGGACAGCATGAAGAGCAGCCGCTCGACCAGCTCCGCATCGCCCCACCGGACCTCGAGTCCGCCCGTGTGGCGCGTCGTGATGATGCCGCGCTGAAACAGCTCCATCGCCCACGCAATCGCGGAACCCGTCGACGCCGTGTCGAGGCCGAGATCGTTGCAGAGGTTGTTCAACCGGATGACCGCTTCGACCCGATCGATCCCGAGATTCGGCCCGAACTTGCCCAGCGTGACGTATTCGGGGCCGTCGCCCCGCCCGTATCGATCGGTCGCGTCCTCATTGAGCTGATTCAGCGGGCGGCAGTTCACCGGACACCGAAAGCACCCTTCCATGCCCGGGCGATACGGCGTGATGTGCTCGGCGTCGAGCGCCTCGGTCCAGGTCGTCTCCTGGTTGTTCTTCGTGCCCATCGCGCCGAGGATGCGGCTCGGGCGATACAGGAACGGCGTCCCCATCGTCTTCAGCGCATGCGCGACCACGGAGGTGCCGAGCAGCCTGGCGGCAATGTCCCGGTTGTACGGCTTGTAGGGCGACGGCGTGTCGAAATCGTGCGTGTCGCCCTGCACGACGATGGCCTTGAGTCGAAGCGAGCCCATTTTCGCGCCCGGTCCCCCGCGCGCGTAGCACGCCTTCGGGCCCGCCATGATCGCGCTCGTCAGGACTTCGCGTTCACCCGCGCGGGTGATGCACGCCATCGCCAGATCGCGGGTCCAGATCCCTTGGAGGTCGTTCGCGATCCGCTCGCGCAGCTCGATG
>JACQTH010000652.1 GCA_016210935.1 Acidobacteriota bacterium
GCTTCACTGCTGCGGGCGTGGCTGCTGAACAAAGGTGGCCCGGCACGAACCGTGCACGAGGGCGCAGACATGCCGCCCGGCGCGACGCTGCGGCACTTCCACCGGCCTGTCGAGCGGCCGTTCACCGCGGAGGAGCGCGACCGCGTCACGATTTTGTTCGGCGGCCTGACATGGAGACATGAGCGGCTGTTCCAGGCGGTCTTCGAGGGCGCCGGCTATCGATGTGAGAACCTTCCGACGCCAGACGTCGTGGCCTTCCAAATAGGCAGAACCTACGGCAACGCCGGCCAGTGCAACCCCGCCTACTTCACCGTCGGGAGCCTCCTTCACTATCTCCAGCAGCTGGAGGCCAGGGGACTCTCCCGCCAGCAGATCGTGGATCGCTACGTGTTGTTCACGGCCGGCTGCTGCGGCCCCTGCCGCTTCGGGATGTACGAATCGGAGTACCGGCTGGCGCTCGAGAATGCCGGGTTCGACGGCTTCCGCGTGCTCCTCTTTCAGCAGGACGACGGCGTCAGGGCGGCCTCCGGCGAGCCGGGCCTGAAGTTCACGGTGGACTTCGGCATGGGCGCGCTGAACGCGTTCAACCTCGGGGACGTCCTCAACGATCTGATCTACCGGATTCGGCCGTACGAGGTGAATCCCGGCGAGACGGATCGCGTCTTCGCCGAAGCGATTGGCGAGCTGTCGCGGGCGCTGCGCGATCGCCCGCCGTTTGAAATTCTCCAGCGGACGCCCGCCTGGGTGTCCCGCCGGCTGGCCCTGAAGCCCGGAGTGAAGAATCCGCTGAACACGCTCGGCAAGGTGCGCGAGCACCTGTACGGCAGGGCGTACGGCGACGCGTTGCAGGCGTGCCGCGAACGGCTGGACCGGATCGAGGTGGATCGCACGCGCGTCAAGCCGATCGTCAAGATCACCGGCGAGTTCTGGGCGCAGACGACCGAAGGCGACGGCAACTACAACATGTTCGCGTTCCTGGAGCGGGAAGGCGCGCAGGTGCTCGTCGATCCGATCGGCGCCTGGGTCATGTACCTCCTTCGCCAGGCCAAGACGAACGCGCGCATCCGGAAGCGCCTGGACGCGCCGCACTACCGGCCCCGCGCGTGGGAGATCCGCAAGCGGCTCGCCAACGAGCTCTGGTTCCGAAAGAAGTGGCTGCTGCTGTCAGTCGGCGAACGCATGTGGGCCCGGCAGTATCACCGCGTGGTCGAGGCGCTGGGCGGCCTCACGCATCATCTGATTCCCCAGGAGGATCTCGCGAGGCTCGCCGATCCCTTCTACCATCCGCTCGCCCGCGGCGGCGAGGGTCACCTGGAGATCGGCAAGAACGTGTATTACACGACCCACCGCCTCTGCCACATGGTGCTCAGCCTGAAGCCCTTTGGCTGCATGCCGTCGACGCAGTCCGACGGGGCGCAGTCCGCGGTCGTCAGCCGCTTCCCCGACATGATCTTCCTGCCGATCGAGACCTCCGGCGAGGGCGAGATCAATGCGCACAGCCGGGTGCAGATGGCGCTTGGCGAGGCGAAGGCCAAGGCGCGAGCCGAGTTCCACACGGCGCTCAGCGCGACGGGCAAGCGGCTGGAGGACATCAAAGCCTATGTCGCCCAGCGCGCCTATTTGCGCCGCCCGTTCTATCGCGTGCCGCACCGGCCTGGCGTGGCCGGCGTGGCGGCCCACTTCATTCTGCACGTCAGCGATCTGATGGACGGCAAGGTCCATCCGCGGCAATTTCTCGGGTCGTGATGGCAGGCAGCCCACCGGCCACGCGTTCGTCGGGCTCCGGCATTCAATATCTGGTCGGGTTGGACGTCGGCTCCACGACGGTGAAGGCGGTGGTGTCCCTCGCCGATCGCGACGAGATTCTCTGGCGCGATTATCAGCGCCACGAGACGCGGCAGGCGGAGAAGGTGCTCGAGTTCCTGACCCGGATGGAAGGCGAGGTCGGCCTGGCGCCCGGCAACGGCCGTGTGTTCGTCACCGGCTCGGGTGGAAACGCGCTGGCTCGTCTCATCGGCGCGAAGTTCGTGCAGGAAGTGCATGCCGTCTCGCTGGCGGTCGAAAAGCTCCACCCGGAGGTCAATTCGGTCATCGAGCTGGGCGGACAGGACGCGAAAAACATCATCTTCCAGGAGGAGGAGACCACAGCGCGGCTGAGCCGCAACCACACACACGGCTCACCCGCGCCAGGGCGGAAGCGGAAGATCCCGACGATGAACGACAAGTGCGCCGGCGGCACCGGCGCCGTCATCGACAAGATCAACGCGAAGCTGAAGATCCCGCCGCCGGAGCTGTGCAATCAGCGCTACACGGGCATCCGCCTGCACCCGGTCGCGGCCAAGTGCGGCGTCTTCGCCGAGACGGACATCAACGGACTGCAGAAGCAGGCGGTGCCGCCTGGCGAGCTGATGGCGTCGCTGTTCGACGCGATCGTGCTTCAGAACCTGACCGTCCTGACGCGCGGCCACACGCTGCGCCCGCATGTCCTCCTGCTCGGCGGCCCCAACACCTTCATCCGCGGGATGCGGGAAGCCTGGCAGGCCAACATCCCTCGGACATGGAACGAGCGGCACGTCACGATCCCTGAAGGCGCCACGCCGGAAGACGTGATCAAGGTCCCAGACCACGCCCAGTACTTCGCGGCACTGGGCGCCGTGGAGTTCGGGAGGGAAGAAGATCCGGAGCTGGGGCGATACATCGGGACCGAATGCCTCGAACACTACATTCAGGTGGGGCGACACCAGGAAAAGGTGAGATCCGGAAGCGGCGGGCTCATCGCCTCGGAGCAGGAGCTGGCCGCCTTCACGCGCCAGTATGCGCGGGCTCCGTTCGTGCCGGCCGCGTTTCAGCCGGGCGAGATCGTCTCGGGCTTCATCGGCCTCGACGCCGGCTCGACGTCGACGAAAGCCGTGCTGCTGTCACAACAGGGCGAGGTCCTCTGCAAGGCGTATCAGCTCTCCGACGGCAATCC
>JACQTH010000638.1 GCA_016210935.1 Acidobacteriota bacterium
CCCCCGCCCCCCCGCCTCCGGGCTGTCGGGGCCCGGGAATGCGGTTCTTTCGATCCTAAAATACTGTTCTCCAGTGATGGAGCAACCCCGCCGCGCGGCGTATCGTCCACGCCTATAACCCGACTGCGAACATTCGTTCGGTTCCGACACAGTGCCGCTTCCAGGAGGATGGAGCCATGAGGCGAATCGGAGCAGAACTGCTGGTTCTGGTCTTGCTGGCCGGCGCCGCACCCGCGCTCGCGCAGGGGCCGACGACCGGCAGCATCAACGGGACCGTCACGGACAACACGAACGCCGTCCTGCCAGGCGTAACGGTCACCACGACCAGTCCGGCGATGATGGGCTCGCAGGTCGCCGTCACCAACGAGCAGGGCCAGTACCGCTTCCCGTCGCTTCCTCCGGGCACCTACACGCTGACCTTCGAAATCGCGGGATTCGGCAGGGTGGTGCGCGAAGGGATCGTCGTCAGCATCGGCTTCACAGCCACCGTCAACGTCCAGCTTCAGCTCGCCGGCCTGCAGGAGACGGTGACGGTCAGCGGCCAGTCCCCGGTGGTCGACGTGCAGAACACGAACGCGCAGTTCAACTTCACGACCGAGATGCTGCAGAACATCCCGAACGCGCGCGACATCTGGGCGCTCATCGGCGAGGCGCCGGGCATGATGGTGACGCGCTTCGACGTCGGCGGCTCGCGCGCCGGGACCCAGACCGGATATTCCGCCTTTGGGTACTCCGGCCAGAACCGCGTGCAGGTGGACGGTGTGAATACGACCGAAGGCACGAGCGCGGCGGGCTTCTACTACGACTACGGCTCGTTCGAGGAAATCCAGCTCGGCACCGACGGCAACGACGCCTCTGCGCCGACGCCGGGCACGCAGCTCAACGCGGTGATCAAGTCGGGCGGGAACACCTTCCGGGGGAACTTCTACCTCGACTTCGAGAACGAGTCGATGCAGGGCCGGAACGTCGACGATCGGCTGCGCCGGCTGGGCATTGGCGAGGGCTCGCGCGTCACGCGGTACTTCGACCCCAACGGCGACATCGGGGGCCCGATCAAGCGCGACAAGTTCTGGTACTTCACGTCGTGGCGCAACCAGCGGATCGGGACCACTGTCGGCGGCTTCCCGGTGGAAGCCCCGTCCGACTTTGAATTCCTCACGCGGTTACAGAATGGGACCTACAAGCTCACCTATCAGCTCAGCCCGAACAACAAGATTGGCCATTACGTGCAGTTGGGCCGCAAGCTCCAGCCGCATCGGGGAGCCGGCAGCACGGCGTACTTCGATTCGGTCTTCAAGCAGGACAGCATGTCGTACGCCGGCAACGTGGACTGGAACAGCATCGTCAGCCCGTCGTTCTTCTTCAATGCGCGCGTTTCCACCTTCGGGTACAACTGGCCGAACCTGCCGTACGGCGTGGACGGCAGCCTGAATCAGAACCTGGCGGTGCGGCGCTCCGACAACGGTTCGGGCAACACGGCCGGGGCGTCCAGCCCAACCCGCAACGACCGCCGGCGCATTCAGTTCGATTGGACCGCGACGTACTTCAAGGACAGCTTCCTCGGCGGCGACCACGCCCTCAAGATGGGCGTCGTGAGCGAGCGGGAAGGCCAGATCTTCAAGGACGAAGGGTTTCTCGGCGGCATCAGTCTCACGTATTCGAGTGGGTCCGCGCCCGATTTCACGCGGCCGTTGCGCGTGACGATCCGCAACACGCCGCGCCTGACGGAAAACTGGAACTGGCACCACGGCGCGTTCGTGACGGATCAGTGGTCGCTCGGACGCGTCACCATGACCCTGGGTCTCCGCTGGGATTCCTACTCGTCGGACTTCCCGGATGAGGAGATTCTGCCCGGCCCGTGGCGCGACTTCTTCTACACCGGCGCGCCGCTGCCGAACGGCTATTCCATTCCAGCCACGCCGTTTGCCGGGACGTTCAAGGTACCGGGCCAGGACGGGCTTCGCGAGTTCCCGCGGTCGTTCGCGCCGCGCCTCGGCGTGTCGTGGGATCTCGTCGGCGACGGCAGGACGGTGCTGAAGGGGAACTGGGGGCGCTTCTATCAAAACACCGGGATCGCGTCAGGCGTCGTCAATCCGACGCAAGCGATCGCCTATACGTTCGGCTGGAACGACCGGAACGGCGACCGGCGGTTCCAGACAAATGAGTTCGGCAACTTCTCGAGCAGCTCGGGCGGGTGGGACAATCTGATCGATCCGAACTTGAAGCACCCGTACACCGAGAGCTCGAGCATCTGGCTCGAACGTCAGCTCCTCCCCAACGTCGGGGCGCGCGTGGGCTACACGTTCAGGAAGGACCATGATCCCTCCTTCAGCGTTCAATTGAACCGCGTCGCTGCGCTGTACACGCTCCGGCGCGAGTTCCCTGATCCTGGTATCGACGGGATTGTCGGGACCGGCGACGATGGGCCGACGATCGTGGCGTGGGACATTCCGGCGGCGGTGCGGCCTCCGAGCAGAACCATCACCGCCACCGTGGATGGCCCTTTTCAGATCGACCGCGCGTTCAACGTCACGCTGAGCAAGCGGATGGCGGATCGCTGGTCGATGACGGCCGACTACGTGTTCAACTGGGATCACGATCGCGGCTTCGTCCAGAATCCGAACCAGGAGCGGTTCAACGAGCGGACCATCACCGCGTGGGCGTTCAAGGTGTTCGGCACGTATCAGGCCCCGGGGGGCTTCGTCGTATCCCCCGTGCTGCGGCACCAATCCGGCGATGCGCGGTCACGTGTCGTCCAGGTGAACCTTGGCGTCGGTACGCTCAGCTACGAGGCCGAAGGGCCGGGGAGCTACCGCGAGGACAACATCTGGCTCTTCGACACGCGGTTCGAGAAGCGGTTCAATCTCGACGCGCGCCGAACGCTGGCGCTGTTCCTTGACGCTTACAACATCGCGAACTCGAACGCGGCGGAGACGCAGGACGGCGTCGTGGGTCGACGGACGACAACCGTCGACGGCGAGCGGATCAGTTATCAGCGATTCCTGCGCCCGACCGTCGTGCTCTCGCCGCGCATCTTCAAGATCGGATTCAGGCTGCTGTTCTAGCAGCCAACAAGCCCCTCATGAACACCCTCCTCCAACCTTTGAGGGCCGCCCACGGTCGCCAGGCCGGGCGGTCCTTCTTTAAGACGAAGGCACGAAGAAGGACGCGCCAACAAGGAAAACCCCGGTAGGGGCCGCCCTTGGTCGCGCGCGGAGCCATCTCAGCCCCTACGACAAGAACAACCGCTTTTCATTTCAGGCTACAGCTCTCGCGCGGCGGTTCTCCAGTGTCGGCAACGAAAGAATACTGCCTGGACAGGATAGGGCCGTTACCCCTGCGGCGATAGCGTCTCCCCGGCAGTGACCCGCTCACTCTGACAGATCGCCAGCGGTGTCGGAGGCTGTGCGGGAGGTTCCGGGCAGGTCTGCCGCCTGGTGGACCGTGTGCTGTTTTGTCGAGCAATTGGTTGGAAGGAGGATAGGATGCGGCTCAGACTCTTCGCGCTCGTTGTCGTCTGCGTCTGGCTCATGAGCGGCGGGACTGCGTTCGGGCAGGGCGCGACGACCACCACGCTGTCGGGCACGGTCGTCGACACATCCGGCGGCGTCATTCCGGGCGCCGACGTCAACGTCAAGAGCAATCAGACGAGCACGATCTATACGGCCGTTACGAACGAGCAAGGGTCGTTCACGATTCCCTCGGTCCAGGCCGGGACGTACACGGTGTCGGTGTCGCTCTCGGGCTTCAAGACGGCTGTCCTGAGCAACGTGACCGTCAACGCCGCGGTGCCGGCCAGCGTCCGGGTGACGCTCGAGATTGGCGGTCTCCAGGAGACGGTCGTCGTGCAATCGGAGGCGAGCTCGATCGTCCAGACGCAGTCGTCGGCGGTGTCGACGACGGTCGACATCAGGCAGGTGCAGAACCTGCCGCTCATGAGCCGGAACGCGCTCGACTTTGTCACGTTCCTCCCCGGCGTCAATACCCCGAGCACCAATCGCAACTCTACGGTGGCCGGCCTCCCGCAGAACGCGATCAACATCACGATCGACGGCATCAACGTGCAGGACAACACGCTGAAGTCGACCGACGGGTTTTTCACCATCGTGCAGCCGCGGCTGGATGCGATCGAAGAGGTCACCGTCACGATGGCGGGGCAGGATGCCCAGAGCTCCGGGCAGGGCGCGGTGCAGATTCAGTTCGTCACGCGCTCGGGGACGAACACGTTCCGAGGCGGTCTCTACCACTACTATCGAAACGACACGCTCAACGCGAACACCTGGTTCAACAAACGCAACGGCGTGGCCAAGCCGGAGTTGCTGCAGAACCAGGCGGGCGGCCGCTTCGGCGGGCCGATTTCGATCCCCGGGCTCTTCGACTGGCGCGGCAAGGCGTTCTTCTTCGTCAACTACGAGGAGTTCCGGCAGCCGCAGCAGCTCACACGGACGCGGAACATCCTGTCGGCGACGGCACAGGCGGGCCTCTTCCGGTACACCGCGGGCGGGGTCACGCGCGAGGTCAACCTGCTGGCGCTGGCTGCGGCGCGGGGGTTGACATCCACCGTGGACCCGACCATCGCGAAGCTGCTGGCCGACATCCGGGCCGCGACCACCACGACGGGCGCCTACATCGAGCGCTCCGACCCGAACGTTCAGGGCTACACGTTCAACGTGGATCGACGATCGCTCAACCGGTTCCCCACGGTGCGGCTGGACTACAACGTCACGGACAGACACCGGCTGACCGGGTCGTGGAACTACGCGACGTTCCTGTCAATTCCGGATACGCTCAACAATCGCGACCCGGTCTTCCCCGGGTTCCCCGCGACCGCCACC
>JACQTH010000643.1 GCA_016210935.1 Acidobacteriota bacterium
ATGATGATGTATGGGTCACGCCCCCGCCTCATGCGGGACGCGCGGCGCGGGGAGGGCCGCGCCGGTGAGGAAGGACAGATCGGCGTCCAGAATGGCGCGGCGGCGCGTCGCGCGCGAGGTGTCGTGCAGCAGCTCGTACAGCCGCTGCATCTTCACGACAAACACCGTGATGTCGTAACGCTGGCCGCTCGCCCGGGCTTCGGCGGCCAGGCACGACCGCAGCTCCGTATCATCGATCAGCCGGAGGATGGCGCCGGCAAGCGCGCCGGCATCTCGCTTCGGCACGATCAGCGCGTCACGTTGGTCGGCCAGGACGTCGAGCAGGCCGTCCGCATCCGTCGCGACGATCGGTTTTCCCATCGCCAGGGCCTCGAAGACCGTCAGCGGCGTTCCCTCCCAGAGCGACGGAAAGACGCTCAGATCGAACGCTGAGGTCGCGCGCGCGACATCACGGACGAAGCCGGCGAAGACGAAGCGGTCGCCGAGCCCAAGGCGGCGCGCCTGCTCCTCCAGCGCGGGCTGGAGAGGGCCTTCACCCAGGAGATAAAAGCGGGCCTGAGGCCGCTCGTGGAGCACGCGCCGTGCGGCGTCGACCAGGTACGAGTTGCCCTTCGACTCGTGCAGGCGCGTGACCGCCCCGATGGCGAACTCGTCCGGCCGGATTCCCAACGCTTCCCGCGCGGTGGCGATCTCGGCGGCGGAACGCTCGCGGCTGAACTCGTCGAGCGGAACGCCCAGATAGACCACCTTGACCTTGCGCCGCGGGATCTGGCGCGCCGAGGTCACAAACTCCGCCGTGCTGCGGGAGACCGCGATGGCGATGTCGGTGAACGGCTCGAGCGCGCGGTCGGCGATCCTCTGAAACCACGGGGTATCGGTCAGGTTGGCGTGCTCGTGCAGGATCGCTGGAATACGCCGGATCGCTCCCGCAAGCCGGCCGAACGTCGTCGCGCCGTAGCCATGCAGATGGAGCACGTCGATCCGCTTGCGATCGATCACCTTCAGGAGCGCCGGCAGCGTCGACGGATCGAACTTCGATTTGTGCAGATAGGTGATGTCGATGCCGTACGACTCGAGCGTCTCTTCTGAAAGGTCTTTCTTTCGAAGGCTGACGAGCGACACGGCGAAGCGATCCGGATCGAACCGCGGGATCATCCACGCGAAGAGCCGCTTGACGCCGTGCATCCGCGATCCCTCCCAGCCGAGGTGATCGCAGACCTGAAGGATATTGAGCTTACGCATTCTGAGTTGAAACCGCAGAGAGCGCAGAGCGCGCGGAGAAAAAAACACAGCACAAAGGCACAAAGACGGAAAGACACGAAGAAGAACGCTTCTTCTTCTTGGGCCCGCGCCCGACGCGGTCGGCCTGCGGAGCAGGCCGAGGCCCCAGAGCGAAATCACCGGAAAACGAACGACAGCAAGTGGACATGTTGTTCAGTTCGTTCGTTTCCCGGTGATTTCGCTCTGCGCCCCCGCTTTGCGGGCCGCGTCGAGCGATCTTCGTGTCTTCGTGCCTTCGTGCATTCCCGCCTTTCCGACCGCTGCGTTCTCCGCGTTCTCCACGGTTCTCGTTTTAGAGAACCGCCCTCATCGCATCCGGATGACCCGCGCCGGCACGCCGGCCGCGACAGCGCCGGCCGGAATCGACTCCCGCACCACCGCGCCCGCGCCGACAATCGATCCGGCGCCGACCTCGACGCCGTCGAGGATCTTTGCGCCCGCGCCGAGCCAGGCGCCGTCGCCGATGGTCACGCCCTGCGACCGCCGCTGCTGCGCGAGAACGGCCTGGCCCGGATCGCTGGCGTCGTGATCGCCGCCGATCAAGTAGGTGTAGGCCGCGATCAGGACGTTCGACCCGATGGTGACCCGGCTGGCCGAAAAGATCTCGCAATTGAACCCGATATTCGCGCCGTCCGCGATCCGGATGGTGCCGTTCTTGCACGACAGGATCGTGTTGCGGCCGATAAAGACGCCGCTGCCGATCGTGATGCCCTCGTTGCCGTCGCCCTTCGCGTCGAGCAACACGTTGTCGTCGATCGCGACATCGCGGCCGATCCGGACTTTGTGCGGGTGACGCACGACAACATTCTGGCCAAACACGACGTTTCGCCCGCAGGCACCAAGCAACCGCGGGTACAGGACTTTGCGCAATGCGAGCCCGAGCGCGCCCGGCACCCACTGGCTCAGCGACACGATCAGCTCGTACTTCAGCAGTGCGCCGAGGCCGGGGCGTCCGATGATCAGACGGGCGTACCTCTCCCGCGCCGACGCACCGGCGGCAAACAGCTCGTCCTGGGCCTTCGGAATCATGTTAAACCGGGGCTCTGCCCCGGACCCCGGCTCGGTCGCTCGCGGGGACCCCTATGCCCCGCTCCCCGCCCGCGCAGGCGCGCCGTGCGCGCCTAACCGCTCTACGGCGCTCACAACGAGCGGAATGCTCGCTGGCGCCGTAGAGCGGTTCAGATCCAGCCATGCCGGCGATACCACGCGAGCGTTCGGCGAATGCCGTCCCGCAACGAGACCTTCGGCGCGTACGCCAGCTCCTGGCGCGCGCGCGCAATATCGAACGCCCGGCTCTTGGAGAAAAACTCGACGCGCCGCCGATAGAGCGGCGGCCGCATCCCAAGCGGAGCACACACGACTTCACACGCCGCGCCCGCGAGCCAGAACGGCCAGACCGGGAGGCGCAGCCGGGGCGGCGGGACGCCCGCTTCCGCGGCAATGAGTCGGATCAACTCGTTGAGCGTCGTGACTTCCCCGCCCGCCAGGATGTACGTGCGGCCCGCCGCACCCGGCGTCTCGGCGCACAACCGAAACCCTTCCACCAGATCGTCGATGTACGTCAGGTGATAGAAAATCTCGCCCGA
>JACQTH010000644.1 GCA_016210935.1 Acidobacteriota bacterium
ACCACACACGCGTTCGAGACTCCTGCCTGTTGCATTCTGCCTCTTGCCCTGGCGAGCAGCCTCATCATGCGGCCAGTCCTGTTCGTGCTCGCCGGGGTCAACGGCGCGGGCAAGAGCTCCATCGGTGGCCACCTGCTCCAACGGGCCGGCCTCGCCTGGTTCAACCCTGACACGTTCGCCCGCGAGCTGATGCAGGCCACGGGCTGTGACCAGGAAACCGCCAACGTGCGTGCGTGGAACGAGGGCGTGCGCCGGCTCGATGAAGCGATCGCGCACAGGCAGGCCTACGCATTCGAAACCACGCTTGGAGGTCACACCATCGCGCAGAAGGTTCGCGAAGCGACCCGGACGCATGATGTCCTCATCTGGTTCTGTGGCCTCGATTCCCCGGAGCGGCACGTGGCGCGCGTCCGATCGCGGGTGGCGCGGGGCGGTCATGATATTCCCGAAGCCAGGATTCGGGCGCGGTATCCGCAGGCGCTGCTCAACCTTATCGATCTGATGCCGCATCTGGCTCACCTGCAGGTCTACGACAACTCCGCGGAGGCCGCGATCGGCGCGGCCGTGCCGGATCCGGTGCTCGCGCTCGAAATGAAAAGCGGCCGGCTCACGCGACCGCGGGCCGACGACCGCGAGTCGCTCGGCCGGACGCCTGAATGGGCCAAGCCGCTCGTCGAGGCCGCTCTGCGATTGGCGATCTGAACTCAACCCACGAGATTACTGGATCCCTGCCTGGAGCCTCGCAGTCCCTCAGACGGCCATCGATCATTGTTGCCAGCGAATGGTTGAGATCGACTAAAGTAAGCCGTCGTCAACCCGTCTCCACTCACCACAGGAGTGCATATGGCCGCCATCAACACGGGCAAGGTCGTCACCGGGGGTCTGGTTGCGGGGCTGGTGTTCAACATCCTTGATTTTCTGACCAACGCCGTTCTCTTTGCGGAGGACTTCCGTGCCAATGCCGTGCGCCTCGGCCTCGACCCGGCCATGATGGAATCCGCAAGCGGCATCGCCACCTGGGTCGTGATTGACTTTGTGTTCGGCATCCTCGCCGTCTTCACCTACGCGGCGGTTCGACCCCGGCTCGGACCGGGCCCCAAGACGGCGGCCATCGCCGGGGGGATTCTCTGGGCCGCGATCGCGCTCGTCATGCTCGGCCTCACCCAGGGTGGACTGTTCACGATGGCGTTTTTCACCAAGATGGCGGTCGTGTCGCTCGTGACGATGGTGATCGGCACCAACGCCGGCGCCTGGCTCTACACGGAGAGCTGATCGCCGTCGGGAGTTTGGAATGGCGGTTGCACCTTGGGACGCGGTCGAGGTGCACATGTCATCCCCAAGCAACACTGTTCGCTGGTTCACAGTCCTCGCCTGCGTGCTCACGACGTGGGCCTTTACACAGCCCGCCTCCGCCCAATACTTCGGACAGAACAAGGTCCAATACGAGCGGTTCGACTTCAAAGTGCTGAAGACCGAGCACTTCGATATCCACCACTACCCTGCCGAACAGCAGGCGGTGGAGCACGCCGCGCGCCTGGCGGAGCGCTGGCATCAGCGACTGTCGGCCCTCCTGCAGCATGAGCTTACCGGACGCCAGCCGCTCGTCCTCTACGCTGGTCACCCGCACTTCGAGCAGACGAACGTCATCGAGGGGTTCATCGGCGAAAGCACGGGCGGCGTCACCGAGTCGTTGAAGCGCCGGATCGTCATGCCGTTCGCGAGCAGCCTGGGCCAGACCGACCACGTGCTCGGGCACGAGCTGGTGCACGCGTTTCAGTACGACATTCTCGGAAAGGACAATCCGCGCGCGGCCCAGCTGCCCCTGTGGTTCATCGAGGGGATGGCGGAATACCTCTCGCTGGGTCCTGTCGACCCGCATACCGCGATGTGGATGCGCTCCGCCGTCATGCAGGAGAAGCTCCCCGACATCGATGACCTGAACAACCCGAAGTATTTCCCGTATCGCTGGGGACACGCGGTCTGGGCGTACATCGGCGGCCGCTTCGGCGACGCGGTCATCGGCGACATCCTGCAGGCTGGGAGCGATGGGGACCCGATTGGCGCGATCGAGCGCATCGTTGGTGTTGAAATCGACGAACTGTCGAAGGACTGGCACGCCGCGCTGCGCTCCACGTATGGCGACATCACGAAGACCAAGCCGGATGCGCCGCCGGCGGCGCGAAGCGTCCTCACGAAAAAGACGGCCGGCCGGCTCAACGTGTCGCCGTCGCTGAGTCCCGACGGCAGCCGCATGCTCTTTTTCTCGGAGCGGGACCTCTTCTCGATCGATTTGTTCCTCGCGGACGCGCGGACCGGCCGCATCATCCGGAAGATCATCGACACGGCCACCGATCCGCATCTCGACAGCCTGCAGTTCATCGCGTCGGCGGGCGCGTGGGATCGAACGGGGCAGCGCCTGGCGGTGGCGAGCACGAAAGAAGGGAAGCCTTCGCTCCTGATCCTGAACGCGGCCGATGGCCGGACCGAGCGCGAGATCAAGCTCCCGCAGCTGACCGAGATCTTCAACCCGGCCTTCTCACCGGACGGCCGGTCGGTGGCGCTCTCGGCGAGCGCGGGCGGGCTGAGCGACCTGTATCTGTACCATCTCGATTCGAACGAGCTGAAACCGTTGACGACCGATGCGTACGCGGATCTGCAGCCGGCCTGGTCGCCCGACGGCCGTACCATCGCGTTCGTCACCGATCGGTTCACGACGACGATCGAGACGCTCGCGTTCGGACCCTACCGGCTCGCGCTGATGGACGTCCGCTCAGGATCGGTGCGCGAGCTGCCGGGCATCGCGGACGCGAAGAGCATCAACCCGCAGTGGAGCCGCGACGGCCGCCGGCTGTTCTTCGTCGCCGACCGTCAAGGGATCTCGAACGTGTACGCGATCGAGGTGGCTGGCGGACGCGTCCTGCAGATCACCGATGTCGCGACCGGCGTGAGCGGCATCACCGATCTGAGCCCGGCGCTGTCGTCGGCGTCGAACGCCGACACGCTGGCCTTCAGCTTGTATCGCGAGGACAACTACGAGATCTACAGGATCGAGGGGGCCGCGCTCCAAGGAGCGGCCGCGTCGGGCTCCGATGCGCGGCGGGTAGCCGGCATGCTGCCGCCGGTCGATCGCCGCCAGAGCGCGGTGAGCGTCGCCCTGGCCGATCCGCAGACCGGCCTTCCCCCACGGGACACCGCGACGGTTCAGGACTACAAGCCGCGACTCGAGCTCGTGATGGCCGGGCAGCCGCAGATCATCGCCGGCGCGGACCGGTTCGGCAGCTTCATCGGCGGCGGCCTGTCGCTCCTCTTCAGCGACACGCTCGGCAATCACATGCTCGGAACGGTGTTTCAGGTACAGGGCAGCGCCCGGGATTTCGCCGGCCAGGCGGTGTACCTGAATCGTGAGCGCCGATTGAACTGGGGCACCGTCGGCGAGTGGGTGCCGTACGTCACGGGCGGCTTCCAGCAGTTCGTGACCACCTCGGGCGGCCAGCCGATTCTGGTCGAGCAGACGCTCATCGATCGGCAGATCCACCGCGCCGTCAGCGGGATCGTCGCCTACCCGTTCAACCGGGCCCAGCGCGTCGAGTTCATGGCGGGCGCGCGCAGCATCGACTTCCAGCGCGAGCTGGTCACGCAGGCATTTGCGCGAACCGGCGAGCTGCTGGTCGACGAACGCAAATCGTTGCCTGCGGGCCGGACGCTGAACTTCGGCGAGGCGAGCGCGGCGCTGGTGTTCGACACGGCCCTCACCGGTCCGACCAGCCCGCTGAGAGGTCAGCGGTACCGCCTCGAGGTCGCGCCGACCATCGGCGACCTGACCATGTCGAGCGTCGTCGCGGATTACCGGCACTACGTCATGCCGGTCCGACCGCTGACGCTCGCGGGCCGCATTCTGCATGTCGGCCGCTATGGCCGTGACGCGTCGGACCTGCGGCTCAATCCGCTGTTCCTGGGCTACCCGACGCTGGTGCGCGGCTATGACTTCGGGTCGTTCAGCGCGTCCGAATGCGTGCCGGCGGCCAATAGCCAATGCCCGGCCTTCGATCGCCTGCTGGGCACGCGCCTGCTGGTGACGAACCTGGAACTGCGATTCCCGCTGGTGGGGATCTTCAAGGGCGAGCTGAACTATGGACCGCTTCCCCTGGAAGGATTGCTCTTCGCCGACGGCGGAATCGCCTGGGCGCGAAGCGATCAACCGGCGTTCTTCTCGGGCGAGCGGAAGTTCGTGCGCAGCGTGGGGGCCGGATTCCGCGTGAATGCGTTGGGATTTGCGGTCCTGGAGCTGAATGCGGTCCGGGCGCTCGATCGGCCGCGCCAGAACTGGATGTTCGTGTTCAATTTCAGGCCGGGTTTTTGATTCAATCCTCCATTTGAAGATTTGGTAATTTGTGATTTGGTGATTGATTGTGGGATTGAGAGATTGAGGAATTGAGGATTTATTGGAGATTGCAATCTCCAATAGTTCGACAATCACTCGATTCTGCAATCTGCAATCAATCACCAAATTTCCGATCACCAGATTTTTAAATGGGGTTCTCCTTCGACAGCGTCCTTCTCATCGCCTTCGGCGGTCCCGAGGGCCCAGACGATGTCCGGCCATTCCTGGAAAATGTCGTCCGCGGCCGCCGGGTCCCGGCGTCACGTCTCGACGAAGTGGCGCATCATTATCAGCTCTTCGGCGGCGTCTCTCCGCTCGCGTCGCTGACTCGCCGTCAGGCCACAGGCCTCGCGGAGCGGCTGCAGGCGGCCGGCCATCCGCTTTCGGTTCATGTCGGGATGCGGAACTGGCATCCCTTCCTGGCCGACACGTTGGCCGAGATGAGTCGCGCCGGCGCCAGGCACGCGATCGGCTTCATTGCCGCCGCCCATCACAGCTATTCGAGCTGCGAGCAGTATCGGCGGAACGTCGCGGACGCCCGCGCGGATCTCCGGCGCCGCGGCGAGGCCGACGTCGGGGTGACCTACGTCGACAGCTGGTACGCCCATGACGGGTTCATCACCGCGAACGCCGCCCATGTGGCCGAGGCATTGGCGCGACTGCCGGACGAGACGCGCGCCTCGGCGCGCCTTGTTTTTACGGCCCACAGCATTCCGGTCTCGATGGCGGAGCGCTCGCGATATCGCGAACAACTGCGGGAGTCGGCGCGACTGGTGGCGCAGCGGCTGGGCCGGCCCGACTGGGCGCTCGTCTACCAAAGCCGGAGCGGACGTCCGGACGATCCGTGGCTCGGCCCCGATGTCGTCGATTATCTGCGCGCGGAACGCGGGCGCGGCCTGACGAGCGTCGTCCTCTGCCCGATCGGGTTCGTCTGCGATCACATCGAGGTGCTCTACGACCTCGATCACGAAGCTGCGACGATCTCTCGCGAGCTCGGGATCCGGATGGAGCGCGCCTCTGCGGTCAACCTTCATCCCGCCTTTCTCGACCTGATGGCGGACCTCGTCTTGCGCACCGTCAAGCGGTACGAGCGTGCACGTCCGCTCCCGCTGGTGTCGCCTTCCGGTCTATAGTTACGAAGGTTGTTGACAGTTCTTGACGAGGGTTCGGACGAGGGTTCGTTGACGAGGGTTCCGACGAGGGTTCTGAACGTAGGTTCCCGCGACGGTTCTTGAACGAAGGTTCTTGTGATTGAACCTTCGTGTACGAACCCACGTTCGAACCGCCGTCAACGAACCTTCGTTCGAACCTTCGTGAAGAACCCGGATCAAGAAAGCATATGAAACGAGCGTTTATCCCGAACGGGCTTGCGGTCGTAGCCACCACCCTTCTAGTCGTGTCTCTCGGCCGGTCGCAGGAACAAGGCCTGCGCGGCTTTCCCCGCCAGCAAGTCGCCGCTCAACAGCAGCTCGAGGAGAGATTCCGGGCGATCCCCCGCCCGGAGAACCTGCGCGAGTACATGCGGGTCATCACCGAGGAACCGCACGCCGCGGGCACGCCGGGCAGCCGGAAAGTCGCGGAATACATTCTGGCGCAGTTTCAGAGCTGGGGCT
>JACQTH010000635.1 GCA_016210935.1 Acidobacteriota bacterium
CAGGATTTCACGACCGAGGTCCAGGAAGCGA
Source organism: Acidobacteriota bacterium (assembly GCA_016210935.1). GTDB lineage: Bacteria > Acidobacteriota > Vicinamibacteria > Vicinamibacterales > JACQTH01 > JACQTH01. The sequence goes on from JACQTH010000635.1 coordinate 32, forward strand.
TCGGTCGCCGGCAGAGCGAAGACGAGACCCGGTTGTTGTTCTATTACGCGCGCGGCGCTGGTTTCCCATCGATCAACATCGACCTTGTGTACGGTCTGCCGCGGCAGCGTCCGGAAACGTTTGCCCGGACGGTCGAAACGGTCGCCCGCATGAGACCTGAACGGGTGGCGATGTACTCGTACGCGCACGTGCCGTGGCTCAGGGCCAACCAGAGGCGGATCGACGCGGGTGATCTGCCGTCGGCGGAAGAGAAGCTCGATCTCTTCGCTGCCGCAGTCGACATCTTTCTCGATGCGGGGTACCAGCAGATCGGAATGGACCATTTCGCGCGTCCGGACGATGAGCTGGCGCGATCGGTGGAGCGAGGCACGCTCCATCGAAACTTCATGGGGTACACGACGCGGCTCGCCTCCGACATGGTTGGCGCCGGCCTGACGGCGATCGGTGACGTACGAGGGGCCTATGCGCAGAACGTGAAGAAGCTCTCGTCCTACTACGCGGCGCTCGACGCGGGCCGGTTTCCCATCGAGCGCGGGCTCGTGCTGACCCCAGACGATCTGATCCGGCGCTTCGTCATCACGCAGCTGATGTGCAACTTCCGCCTCGAGGTCGCAGCCGTGGAGCGCTTCGGCATCTCGTTCGAACACTATTTTGCTCGCGAGCTCAGGGCGCTGGCCGAGGGACCTGCTGCGCATGGATTCCTGGCGATCCGGCCTGATCGTCTGGAGGTCACGCCCAGGGGCCGCCTGTTCGTGAGGAACATCTGCATGGAGTTCGACATCTATCTGCGTCGCAAGACAGCCGAGCGCCCGGTGTTCTCGAGAACGGTGTAGTGACGGCCCTCGAGTCCCTGACCCACATGACGCCAACAACCGCGATTCTGCTTTACAACCTTGGCGGCCCCACGACGCTCGACGAAGTCCAGCCGTTTCTGACCGAGCTGTTCTGCGATCGCGACATCATCGAGCTGCCGGCAGGCGCCAGGTTTCAGACCGTCTTCGGAAGAACGCTCGCCAGGCTTCGAACACCGGCGGTCCGCAGGAACTATCGTCTGATCGGCGGCGGCTCGCCGCTCAAGCCGGCCACGTTCGAACAGGCGCGGCTGCTCGAGTCACGACTGAACGCGAGCCATCCCGAGAACGCGAAGCCCTTTCGGGTGTTCGTGGCGATGCGCTATCTGCAGCCGACCATCGTCCAGGCGCTCGAGAGCATCCGCGACGAAGGCATCACGCGCGTGGTGACGCTGCCGCTGTTCCCGCACTGGTCGCGCGCGACGACCGGCTCCTGGAGACACGAGCTGGAGCGCGTGCTCCAGTCGTTCGTCTGGGCCAGGGCCGAACTGGACATCACGCATGTTGATCGCTATCCAACAGAGCCGCGTTATCTGGACGCGCTCGCGGACACCGTGCGGCAGCGGCTGTTCCGGTTCCCACCGCCGGTCCAGCCGGAGGTCGTGATTCTCTTCAGCGCGCATGGCTTGCCGCAGGCGCTCGTGGATCGCGGCGATCCCTATGTCGCGGATATCAAAGCCACGCGGTCCGGCGTCTGGGAGCGCCTGGGGCTTTCGAACCGCCAGGTCCTGGGCTATCAGTCACGCGTCGGTCCGGTCCGATGGATCGGGCCTGGCACAGACGAGGTGATCGACGAGCTCGGACGCGAGGGCGTGAAACATGTCCTGGTCGTGCCGCTGTCCTTCGTGTCGGATCACATCGAAACCCTCTACGAGATCGACATCCTGTTCGCGGAACGGGCGAGGCGGGCGGGAATCGAGTCGTTCGTCCGCACGGAATCGTTGAACGCCCATCCGTGGTTCATCGAAGCCCTCGGCCGTGTCGTCGAGGGCCACCTGGCCCTGGAAGACGAGCTGCGGGGCCTGGCCCGAGTGTCATGAGATCCAGCACTAAGCGGATCGTTGTAACGATTCACCGCGGCGAGCGCGAGCGAGCCGTGGTAGGCGGCGGGGGTGGGGTCCCCGCCGCACAATGAAAAAAGTCGCTATCGTCGGTGCCGGTGTCGCCGGTCTTTCGCTCGCCGAGGCGCTCGACCGCCTGTCGACGCCTGCGGATCCGATCGAGGTGATCGTCTTCGAGAAGACCGGGCGCGCCGGCGGCAACATCCGCACGGAGCGTGTCGACGGGTATCTCTGCGAGCACGGCCCAAACGGCTTCCTGGACAACTCTCCACCCACGCTGGCGCTCATCCAGCGGCTGGGTCTCGAACAGGTCGTGTTCCCCGGCAGCAGCGCCGCGCGACACCGCTTCGTGTTCGCCCGCGGCCGGCTTCGCGAGATTCCAACCTCGCCCTTCGCCTTTGCGCGCAGCGATCTGCTGTCGCTGCGAGGGAAGCTGCGCGTGCTGGCCGAACCGCTGGCTCCCGGCCGGCGCGATCCGGATGAGAGCATCCACGACTTTGCCGCCCGGCGGATTGGCCCCGAGGCCGCGACG
>JACQTH010000642.1 GCA_016210935.1 Acidobacteriota bacterium
AGCGCGGAGATGCTGGCGATGGTCACGGAGCGCGTGGCGGCCGAATGCGGCCGCCTGTTGATCGACGCCTATGTCGGGCACACGGGCGACGATATCGCCATCATCATGACTCACACGCGCGGGTCGAACGATGAGAGCGTTCATCGGCTGGCGTGGGACGCGTTCCTGGCAGCGACGCATCAAGCACGGAGTCAGGGCCTCTACGGAGCGGGGCAAGACCTCCTGAAGGACGCGTTTTCAGGAAACGTCCGCGGCCTCGGCCCTGCATCGGCGGAAATCGACCTCGAAGAGCGGCCGAACGAATCGCTGATGATCCTGGCGGCCGACAAGACCGAGCCCGGCGCCTACAACCTGCCGCTGTATCTCACCTTTGCCGATCCGATGTATTCGTCCGGCCTGCTGCTGTCCGAGGCGCTCAAGGACGGCTTCACGTTCCGGATCATGGACGTCGATCACACGGAAGGCGATCGCCTGATTACCCTCGAGGCGCCGGAGAGGCTCTACGACATCGCCGCGCTGCTGCGCGACACGCATCGCTATGTCATCGAGTCGATCTGGTCGCGCCGCTTTCCCGAGCAGCAGGCGGCTGCGGTCAGCACGTCCCGTCTGCGGAACATCGCCGGGAAGTACGTCGGCAAGGACGATCCGGTGGCGATCGTCCGCACGCAGAACATCTTCCCCGCCACCGAGGAGTTCGGTCCGCCGTTCGCGATCGGCCAGTTCGTCGCTGGGGACACGCGCGGCAGCCACAACCTGCCGCTGATGCCGGTGCCGATCAACACGACCGCGTCGACGTTCTTCTGTTGTCCGATGGTGTCGGGCCTCGGCTTCTCCGTTCACGGCGGCGTGTTGACGAAGCCGGTCGATCTCTTCGCCGATCCGTTCTGGAACGCCGTGCGGGACGATGTGGCGCGGAAGGCCGTGGAGATGCGGAAGCAAGGCTTCTTCGGTCCCGCGATGCTCGACATGTCCGAGCTGGAATACGGCGGCATCGTCGCGCGGCTCGATCGACTGGAGAAGGAGTTCGTCGTGGAGGAGGTCGCGGCGCGGACCTAGTCGGCCGCGGCCGCGTCTCTAGTACGCAAAAACCGCTTTCGCCGGGGGCGTCGCGGATCGCGAGGTCTGCCACGATCCGCGATGTTCCGATCTCATTCCCGCCAGGCCGCCGACGAGAGGGCCCTGCCGGCGCTGAATTTCTGATGCCAGGTCGACTCGGCGCCGCCGCCGACGCGCCCGACCACCACTTCGACCAAGTACGGATTGCCGGCACGCGTCTCCTCCCCGGCGCGCGCCAGCGCCGGCGCAATCTCCGACGGGCTCGTGACCCGTCGTCCCCGCACGCCCTGGCTTTCCGCCAGCTTCACGAAATCGATGTCCGGATCGCCGAGATACAGCCCGTGGTAGTGGCCCGTCGCCGCCATGCGGCGGTTGTAGCGATAGGCCGCGTTCCGTACGGTTTGGTAGTTGTGGTTGTTCCACACGACGACCAGCACGGGCACCTGATAGCGAGCCATCGACCAGAAGCCGGCTGCCGAGTACATCACCGAGCCGTCCCCGATGCTCAGCACGACCTGACGGTCCGGAGCTGCGAGCTTGGCGCCGATCGCTGCGCCGATTCCCCAGCCGAGTGACCCGCCCACGGTGCCGATGCCAAGCTTGTCGTCCGAGCGCGGCCCGAAGCGCAGGAAGTCGTGCTGGCCGACGTTGCCGGCCAGGTTCTCCACGACCACGATCGCATTTCGGTCCAGACCTCGTTCGAGCTCGTAGCCGAGACGGTCGACGTGAATGGGGCTCTCATCGAAGCGCTGGCGTGCCTGTTCGAGCCGCTTGGCTCGCGCGTCGGACACCGGACCTTTGACAAGCGAGAGCCGCTCGCTGCGAATCCTGCCGAGGCGTTCCTTCGTCACTCGCGCCTTCACCGCATCCAGAACCACTGTCAGGGTTTCCTTGACGTCGGCGACGACGGCCAGATCCATCGGAAGGGTCCGGCCCAGCATGTTGGTGTCGAGGCCGACACCAGCGAAGCGGGCTGACGGGCTGACCGCTGGCCGGTCCGGGATGATCCCCATGCCGAGATCGCGGGTGCCGCACTGCACGACCAGATCGGCGCTGCCGAACGGGTAGGGCCGGTCATCCTGATATCGCGGGCCGACGTACTGAGGATGGACAACCGGGAAGTAGTGATGACCGGCAAACGCGGCGAACGCGGCCAGACCAAGCTCGTCGCACAACGTGACCGCCTGCTCGTGCGCGCCGGCTTTCCACACCTCGTCTCCAAAGACCACGACCGGACGCCTGGCTTCGAGCAGCAGGTTCGCAAGTGCCTCGACCTGATCGACAGCGGGCCGCGGCCTCGCTTGAATCAGGAACGCGTCCTTCGACCACACGTCACCCTTCGCCGGTTCGCCCGCCAGCGCCCCTCGCGAGAACGCCACGTAGACCGGACCGCCCGGAGCTGTTGCCGCGACCTTGTACGCCCGGCGAATCGCCAGGGCCGACGACCCGGGCGTCCTCACCTCCCACGAGATCTTCGTGAACTGGCGGTTGATTTCCGCCTGGGTGAAGCCCGGCGCGGGCGCCAGTCCGATGTCGTCGCTGCTGACGGTGTTGTCGGACATCCCGGCCGTGACCACGAGGCTCGACCCGTCGCGATAGGCGTTGTAAAGCTGTCCCGCCATCTGCGCGGTGCCGACCGCCGCATGGACGTTGACGAGCGCCGGCTCGCGCGACACTTTGTGATAGCCGTCCGCCATGCCGATGACGGTGCCTTCGTGAAGGCCGACGATCAGCTGCAGCTCGGGGCGATCCGTGAGGGCGTCGAAGAAGCCGACCTCGACCGACCCGGGATTCGAAAACACGAATCGCGTTCCGGCCGCCCGTATCTGTTCAACCAGGAGTTCGCCCCCGGTTCCGGTGAAGGACGTGGAGTGTCTGGCCGACGATTCGGCCTGCGTGCCGAGGTCGGCCGCCTGGAGCATCGAGCGGGCGGCGGCCGCCGTCAGGCCGCTCGCCACCAGGCGATGAAGAAACCCCCGTCGTGACAGACGACCGTCGAAGTACTCACACAGCAGGTGTCGCATGAGCCCTCCCGCTACTGCTAGCCGGTTGACGAACGGACTTTCAGGCCCTTCCCGATGGGTGACGTGACGACGTGCTCAGCGAGCAGAACCGACCCACGGGGCCCCGAGATGTGACGGGTTTCCGGAAACGACGCGATGTGGGGAGGGAGGTGAGCAATGACCGTACCGGTCAGCCGTGCAGTAGGTCGCAATTATTGCCATTGTGCCCTGCGCGTGCCGTTGCACTATTTGCAACCCCCCTCCCATGTCCACCTCTCCTCGTCGTTGAAACCCGCCAAATCCGCAAGTCGACACCAAGTCACCGATGGCTCATCCCTTGCGTCGTCTGGCGCCGCGGGATGACGATGGTAGAATCCGCCGGAGATCGATCATGCCGACCAAACGCGAAGCGACGGTCGAGGACCTTTACAAGGTCCCCGAAAACGGCAAGGCGGAACTGGTCAACGGGGAGCTGGTCCTGATGCCCCTCGCGGGCGACGCACACGCCTATGCCGGCGGGGAGATCTTTGCCAGCCTCAGGGAATACGGCCGTGTCACGCGACGGGGTCGGGCCTTTGCGGATAACGCGGGATTTCTGGTGAACCTGCCGAATCGCAGGTCGTTCGCGCCGGATGCCGCGTTTTACACGGGTCCGCCGTTCGGCGCGAAGTTCATCGAAGGTGCGCCGATCTTTGCAGCCGAGATACGAAGCTCGGACGACTACGGTCCCGCGGCGGAACGAGCGATGGCTCGCAAGCGCGCCGACTATTTCGCAGCCGGGACTCTCGTCGTGTGGGATGTCGACGTGTTACGTGAGGCGTGCGTACGCGTGTACCGCGTGTCAGATCCCGAGAACCCCACGGTCTATCGCCGCGGAGCCCTGGCGGAGGCGGAACCCGCCGTGCTGGGATGGACCCTCGCGGTCGACGAGTTGTTCCTGCCCGAAGAGTCCGAACAGCGCAGCCGCCCGTCGCACTGACGTTCGTCCCGGCTCCGCGTGTTGCTGGATCCGCAATCTCCAGGAGGGCGGAGATCGCAGAATCTGCCACCCGACTTACCTGGCCCCTTCCTCGGTTTGCGATTTGCTTCCAGATCAGGCAGACGATCGACGTGGCCCAGGACATGCTTCCTCACGCCGTCAACGACCGCCGTCCTTGCCCGTGGTGGGTCGCACTCCAGGCGGATCCCGCCGCGACAACAGAAACGCGGTCAGATCCGCCGCCTCGCCGCTCTCGAGACGCGGCCACGGCAGCGCGCGCTTGCGCAGCTCCTGTTCCATCTTCGACGAGTGGTTCCACATCGCCGC
>JACQTH010000074.1 GCA_016210935.1 Acidobacteriota bacterium
GCGATCGTCGTACGCGAGCTTGATCGCCTCGTGCACGGTGTGAAGGTACTCGGCGGAGTTGTGCCCCATCTTCCTCAGGTCGAATCCCTCGAGGATGTTCATCGTCTGCAGGAGGACCGGCCCCTGGTTCCACGGGCCGGCTTTGTAGATGTCGTAGCCGTGGAAACTCGACGTGACCGGGCTCTCGATCCGTCCGTTGAACTGGACGAGGTCTTCATACGCAAAGACGCCGCCCTCGGCCTTGTTGGCGTCCACGATGCGGCGTGCGACGTCGCCCTTGTAGAACACGTCGCGCCCGGCCCGGATGGCCGCCTTGCGGTCCTTTGATTGCTGGAAGGCGTCGCGCTCCGCCTCCACGATCGCTCGCAGCGTCCGCGCGAGGTTCGGCTGCCGGAACATCTCGCCGGCCTCGGGAATGCGGCCGTCCGGATAGTAGGTCGAGCCCCACTTGTATCGCAGCGTGCGCTCCTTCTCCCGTATCAGGAACGCCCGCAGGAACTCGTACATCGGGAACCCGTCCGCGAGCTCGATCGCCGGCGCCATGACCTGCTCGAACCGAAGCGTGCCGAATTCCGACAAGGCGATGGCCATCGCATCGACGACGGCCGGAAGCGTGGCGGCGAGCGGCCCGTTCGCGTGGATGACGCCCCTCTTCAGAAAGAGCTCGCGCGTGGCCGCTCCCGGGGCGGGCCCTTGACCATTGATGACGGCGACTTTCCTGGTTTTCGCGTCGTAGATGATCGCCGGCGCTTCGCCGCCAAGACCGAAATGCGAGATCTCGACCACCGCGGCGGCAAACACCGTCGCGACGCCCGCGTCAATGGCGTTGCCCCCCTGCTGAAGGATCCGGATCCCGGCGGCGACGGAGTAGTGCCGGCCACCAGCGACGATCCCCTTCGTCCCGAGAATCTCGGGGCGCATGGTTTCCCGGCTCGGTCGAACGTGTGTCGGCTCGGGTTCCTGAGAGCGAAGCAACGGAGACAGGATGGCTGGAAGGAGCAGGAGGAGGACGACCGCCGCGGCGCTTCGCATCAGAGCGGAGGTCAGCCTAGCACAAGCTTTGGCGGTTGAGATCGTGCCGGAACAAATTCAGTGTGCACCCTCACCGTTCGGGCAACTTCACCACCGCCCGGCGCCGATTGGCAAACTCCGGCGCTTCTTTGATGCAGGTGCCGAGGATGCCGAGCGACTGGACGAGCGCCCGCGGCCCGACGCGCCGAATCTCCGCCGGCTCGTCGCCGCAGGTCGGAAAGCCGGCGCTGTCCGGCGTCAGGTGTTCCCAGTTGCGGAACACTCGCCCCCAGTCGCTGCGCAACACGGGGTGCATCAACGCGTCGGCCTTGAAGGGGTACCACAGGCTGTCGTGGTAGATGACGCTGGCGATGTAGGCCCAGGGCGCCAGCACGGTCTTGAGGGACCACTCGACCGGCCGCTTGAGGGGCCCCCAGTAAATAAGGTGCTGCATCCGCGCGGCGAAGGTCATCTTGCGGAACGGTCCGACGAAGTGCCAGTTCTCCGCCGCCGCCGACCGGTCGCCGACGATCTCGATGTCCCGCGGATCGCCGCAGCCCAATCCGGCGTCGTGCGCCAGACGGATGTACTTGATGCCGAGCGGGTCGAATCCCATCAAAGAGGCCGCGACGGCGTCGATGGCCACCTGGTCGGCGCTCGCGAGGATCACGTTCTTCACGTGCGGGATCATGCAGCGCGGTCCCGGACCATCCCCCGCGAAGGTCCCGTCCATCACCGCAAAGACGCCGCGGTGGATTTTCTGCTGAATCAGGAGCAGATCGACGAGGGTTTCATGGATGACGGGGTGCGTCCAGTGACGCCGTTCGTTCAGCAGCCCGCCAAACGCGTTCTTCATCGCCCCGGTGGTGGTGGTGAAGACGTGCGTCTTGACCGTCGGCAGGTGGATGATGTTCTCGCCGATGAACCGCCGCGGGATCAGGAACCCGTTCGGGTAGACCTCGTTCAGGCACAGAAAGCGCTTCGTCAGGTCGCCGACCGCGTCACGGATGCCGACCCACTCTTCGCCTTCATACAAGTGAATGTTCCGCAGCCCATGAGCGCGGACGACACCCACTTGCTTGTTCTCCCGCTCACCCAGGTGGGCGTCGATGACCACGGTGCGGTTATGGCAGGCGTGCAGCAGGTCGGGTGAATAGCCGTCCTGTTTCATCGCGCGGATGACGGCGTCCAGCTGCCAGGGCGTGGTGCTGCTTCCGGGGAAGAAGAAGTGCCAGGAGATATTGATCTTGAGCGCGGTATCGACCTGTTTCGCGATGACGTCCTGGTAGCCCGCGAGGTTCAGGAGCGTGTGGTAATCACGAAACACGGTCCGCGGCGTCGTCCGAAGGATGGCGACCGTCGACTTCGACATTTCGCTTTATCGTATCCGATTCGGGAAAAACACGGAGAACACGCAGACAACCGTGTCTACAATGCCTCACACGTCATCAAAGCTCATCAAAGCTGACAATCGCTGAATGCCCATGCGGATCGGGCACCGGACGATTCCCGGGCCGCACCGCGAGACGCGTTTCCATTCCCGCATCGCGTGCGGCGTCCAGCTCCTCGACCACGTCAGATATAAAGAGGATGCGGGCGGCTGGAAGGTCGAAGGCCTTCGCGATGCGCCGATAGCTTGCCGCCTCCTTTTTCGGGCCGGTGGTCGTGTCGAAGTAGCCCCGGATGAATCTCGTCAGGTCGCCTTCCGGGCAACGGGAAAAGAGCAGCCGCTGCGCGAGGACGCTGCCCGACGAGAAGATCCGGACGTCACGGCCCTCGGCGTGCCACCGTTGAAGGGCGGGGCCGACGTCAGGGAAGACGACGCCTTGCAGGTCTCCGCGCTCGTAGCCCTCGCGCCAGATCAGGCCTTGCAGCGTCTTTAATCCCGTCGATTTCCGATCCCGATCCATCAGCCATAGGGCGTAATCCGCCAAATCCGCCGCCCTCTGGTCCAGTGTGGTTTCAGCATCTCGCTCGCGCTTCAGGGCCTCCAGCGCCTCGGCCACCTCGCGATCAGCGGCATGCGCGGCCAGATATTCCCGTAAGTGCTGGCGCGCGTACGGAAAGAGGACGGAGTAGACGAAATCGACGGGGGTGGTGGTGCCCTCGATGTCGAGGAGGATGCCGGAGGAGGAGAGGGGCATTGGGTGAGAAGAAGGAGCTAGGAGAGAAGAAGGAGCTAGGAGCTAGGAGTTAGGAGTTGGGAGGAGCTGGAGCCAAGCTGCGAGCTGAGTTGTCACCCCCTCCTAGCTTCTAGCTCCTATCTCCTAGCTCCTATCTCCTAGCTCCTTCCGACGTACGCTGTCCCGAAGCACACCGGCTGAAATCCGCGATCCACCCCGCTGCCGGTGTAGTGCGGCGTCCATCCGGACGGATCCTGGAACAACCGAATCGCGCGGATGCGACGATCTGCGCAGAGGTCGAACCAGTGCCGCGTGCCCCGCGGTACGCGCAACAGGTCGCCGGCTTGGACTTCGATGGCGAACACCGGTGCAGTGCCTGGGTTCACGTGAAAC
>JACQTH010000632.1 GCA_016210935.1 Acidobacteriota bacterium
GCTTCGTTGCTTTGACTTGCGATTGAAGCGCGCCGTATCATTGGGGGTCATCGCAGTCCCACCTCAGGGAGAACGTTTTATATGCTCAGGTCCCGCGCCGTCATGATTCTCAAGCCGGTCCGCCCGCTCATCCACGGCACCCTGGCCGCGTCCGTGATGCTCGCGTTTGCCGTCACCCTGTCGTGGTCGGGCGCCGCGCAGCAGGCGCCGCCCGCGCCCGAGAAGCGCAAGCTAAGCAAGGACCAACAGCGCGATGTTCAAACGCTCGTGGCGGTCGTGGACAAGGTCAGCCAGGGGGAACCGGCGCCTTCCGACGTCACGCTGGCATGGACGAACGATTTCCTGAAGGCGCAGGAGGGCCGCACGTACGTGCCCTTCACCCTCGCGATTCCCCCGGGCACGTTCGCGACGCCGCACGTGGCGATGTACCTCAGGGTCGTCAACCGCTCGGCGGCGCCGCCGCCCGACACCAAAGACACGCCTGACAGAAAGGACACGAAGAAGGACGAGAAGAAGGGCGGCGACCGAAAGAACGTGGAGCACGCGTTCGAGGATATCCACTTCCTGATGCTGTCCGGCATGAAGCCGGCGATGCCCGCTCCTGGCGCACCGGCGGCTGCGGCGATGCCCGCCGCGCCGACGGCAGCCGCTGCGAAACCGGCCGAGATCCGGGTGAGCCGGGCGTTCGCCGTTCCAGGGGGAGAGTACGACGTCTACCTCGCGATGAAGGAACAGGGAGAGGAGAAAAAAGGCCAGCCGCCGCTGAAGATTGCGGCGCACAAACAGGCGCTGACGGTCCCGGATTTCTGGACGACCGAGCTGACCACCAGCACCGTCATCATCGCCGACAAAGTCGAGCCGATGACCGCAGCGCTCAGCCAGGAGCAGCAGGCTGAAAACCCGTACACCTTCGGATCGACCAAGATCACGCCGGCGACGGACACCCGGTTCGCCAAGACCGAGGAGCTCTCGATCCTCTTCATCGTCTACAACACGCAGCTGGAAGATGTCGCCGGGGCCCCGGCGGACGCCAAGCCGTCGAAGAAGCCGAACGTGACGGTCGAGTACAACTTCCATCGGAAGGCGCCGGAAGGCGAGAAGTTCTTCAACAGGACCTCGCCGCAGGAGTTCAATCACAAGACGCTGCCGCCGCAGTTCGATCTCGCGGCGGGGCATCAGCTCGTCGCGGGCCAGACCGTGCCGCTCGCGAGCTTCCCGGATGGCGACTATCGGCTCGAGATCAAGATCATGGACAACATCTCGAAGCAAACCGTGACGCGCGAATTGAACTTCACCGTGGGCACCGGGCCAGCGTGAACAGCATTCCCATGAGGCTTTCATGACCCGTCCAAGCCTCGTCGTTCCGGCCCTGGTTTCAGCCGTCATCGTCTGCCCCGCCGTCACTACAGGTCAGAGCCTGGACATGCCGAAAGGTGCGCCTGTCCTCCAGATCGCCAGCGCGGCAGGCGGCACGATCGAAGGGCAGATCACCAGCGATCGGGGCGCCCCGCTTCAGGGCGTCGTCATCGCCGTGCTGGGTCCCACCACACATTTCGCGGTGACCGACGTGTCGGGACGATTCGTCCTGAGTTCGGTGCCCGCGGGCGCCTATCAGGTTCGGGCTCACCGGGCCGGCTATGCGCCGTCGAGGCGCGCGTTGATCGACGTTCGCTCGAACGCGCGGGCCATCTACTCCGTGACACTCCGGAAATCAGAATCCGAGGTCGGAACTGGTGGGCAAGAACCGGCGGAAGTCCTGCTCGCCGGCGTGGCGGCCGCACCAGATGTGACGGAAACCGTGACCGTGCCCGAGGAGCCGGTAAAAGAGCCGGCGGGGTCCGGCGACGATCACAGCGAACGGGCCTGGCGCTTGCGGCACCTGAGACGCAGCGTGTTGAAAGACAGCGTGACCGTGGTGACCGCACGGGCTGAAGACGCCGGCGGGGCCGGTGGACCGGCGTTCGGCCCGGCGTCGGGAGCGCCCGCTCGCGTGGCCTCCAGCCTGTTCAGCGAGATGCCGTTCTCCGGCGAGCTCAACTTCCTCACGAGCAGCACGTTCGAGACGCCGCTCGATTTGTTCTCCGGTGACGGGTTGCCGACAGGCATCGCGCATTTTCTGCTGAACGGGTCCGCAGGCCGCCAGGCGGAGTGGACGATGCACGGCGCGATGACGCATGGCGACGTCGTGTCGTGGTTCGTCGCCGGTTCATACCGGACGCGAACGCCAGGCGCGCACGGCTACGATCTCGGCCTCTCCTACAGCGCCCAGCGATACGACGGCGGCAATCCGATCGCGCTCGCCGCAGTCGGGGACGTCAGCCGGAATGTCGGGGCGGTGTACGGCTACGATCACTGGACCGTCTCTCCCAGAGTCTGGCTCGACTATGGCGCGCGGTACGAGAAATACGGGTACCTGTCGGGTTCAGGGCTCTTCAGTCCGCGTGTGGGCGCCACGTTTCAGGCTGCCAATCGCTTCCGCGTCAAGACGCTCGCCTCCATCCGCATGGCCGCGCCGGGCGCGGAAGAATTCGTCCCCGCTGTCGCGACCGGGTTGTGGGTGCCGCCCGAACGCACGTTCGCGCCGTTGACCGCCGACCAGCGCTTCACGGTCGAACGCGCGCTGCATTATCAAATTGGCGTGGAGCGCGATCTGGGCGAAGCCTACATCGTGGCGCTCAGGATGTTCCATCAGCAGGTCGACAACCAGTTGGTGGCGCTGTTTGGGGTACGGATGCCGGGACGGCCGGCGACGGATCTCGGACACTACTATGTGGCGAACGGCGGCGACTTCGGCGCGCGCGGCTGGGGCGTCACGTTCAGTCACGCGGTGAGCGAACGGCTGCGCGGATCCGTCGATTACTCGCAAACACGGGCGAGCTGGGTCGCGGGATCTTCGACCGAGCTTCTGGAGTCGACGGCGCCCGGAGCGATCCGGCGCGATGTTGAACGCCTGCACGACGTGACGACGTCGCTTCACACCGAGATTCCCGAGACCTCGACGCGCATCGTGGTCCTCTATCGGCTCAACACCGGTTTCAGCAACCCGTCATTCGAACGCGGCGTCACCGGCGCGGTTCTCCCGGCTTCGCTTCACGCGCCATCGGACCCCTCGATGCTCGATGGGCGCTTCGATGTGCAGGTGAATCAGTCGCTGCCGTTTCTCGGCTGGAACGGCGCGCAGTGGGAA
>JACQTH010000633.1 GCA_016210935.1 Acidobacteriota bacterium
AGGCCGACGCCGACCGTCACCGCAAAATGCGAGATGTCGGTAAACCCCTGCTCGCGGTCGTAGTTCGCGCGGTAGCCGCTGACCGAGACTTTCTTGTGCGGCAGCACTTCCCCGGTCGGCACGAACCATAGGCCCGTGTCGCCGAAAAATGTCGTAGTGGCGGGTCTGGTTTCAACCGCCGATGTGCTCTGATTCTGTGTTTGCTGTTGTGACTGCTGGGCAAGGGCCGCGCCGCGCGGCACCAGCAGGCCGATTGCGGCGATGACAACGAAGTTCCTGAACTGCATCGCGTCCCTCCACGGAGGCCAGCTCATCAGTATAGGCCGAACGGGGTCAGGTCTAGAAAAATCAGTGTTGGGCTACGCCTAACCGGTCAAGAGCGGTTTTTTCTTGCGGGGAATAGCGCGATCACGCGCGCTTCGGGTTTCGCTTTCCGAAGACCCACGCGATGCCGATGCTGAGCAGATACAGGCCGATCATCGGCGCAGCCATCAGAGTCTGCGTCATCGGGTCGGCGGTCGGCGTAATGACGGCCGCCACGATGAAGATGATGAGAATCGCGTATTTCGTCTTGCGCGCGAGCAGTCCGGCCGTGACGAGTCCCATCCTCGCGAGAAACAGAACGATCGTGGGGATCTGGAATATCAACGCCATCCCCAGCATCAGCTTGATGTAGAGGCTGAAGACCGGCTCGATGCGGGGCAGAAAGACAAGGTAATCGGACCCGAAGCTCGCGAGATACTGCCACGCGAATGGGAACAGCATGTAGTGCGAGAACGCTGCGCCGCCGATGAAGCAGATGGACGTTAGAAAGATGAAGGGCAGCGCGAACTTCTTTTCCTTGGTGTACAGCCCGGGCGCGATGAACAGCCAGACCTGCCACATGATGAACGGCGCGGATACCAGGATGCCCGTCAGGCCGCCCATCTTCAGGTACAGCACCAGGGCTTCGGTGGGTTCGGCGTACATCATCCGGCTACCGGGCGGCAGCACCCGCGCCAGCGGCTCCATGATGAAATCGAAAATCTTGTCGATGAAGAAAAACGACAGGCCCATAGCCACCACGATGGCGATGAGCGAATTCACGATCCGTTTCCGGAGCTCCTCGAGGTGCTCCAGAAACGACATCTTGGCGCCGGTTTCCAGCTCCTCTTCGCCGGCCTCGTCTGGTAGCGAAGACTGAAGATCATCAGGCTTTGCGGAATCCTGATCCTCGACCTGATCTTTTTTGCGGAATGGGACGAGCGCCATCGGAAAGTTGACGACTGCTAAGTGGTCTAAGCGCCTTCCTGCGTGCGGGTCACCGGCTCCTCCTCGTCGTGTGTGACAGGCGTGACAGGCGAGACGGGCGCGGGGGTCGTGTTCTGGGCGGGAGCGTTCTGGGATGCTTTCATTTTTTCGACGGCCTCACGCTGCTCCTCGAGACGGACTTCCTCCTCGAGCGTGTTTTTCAGCTCGTTGGACGCGCGCTTGAACTCCGCGAGGCTCTTGCCCAGCGACCTGCCGAGATCCGGCAGCTTGCGCGGACCAAAGATGATCAGCGCGATGACGAAAATAATGATCAGCTCGGGCATTCCAATTGAACCGAACATGGTGGCTTACTCCAGAGAACCGGGTGACGCGCGAGGACGGTCGAGCGTGTAAACGCTTCACCCAATTATAGAAACGTCATGAAGAGATGGCAAGGTTTCGCTGCCGCCGTGTCGGTGGAAGTCATTGCCGCGCTTGGGCTTATCTGCTAGCATCGAACCATGCGCAGGTATCGCGTCTTTTCGGCGGCTGTGTTCGCCATTGTCGTCTCCGCCCTCGTCGGCGGGTTCTTCGGGCGGAGCGCCCTGGCCACGCAGGACCGGGTGGCCGAGCACTACCGCGTGTTCAGCGAGGCGCTCGACGTCATCGAGCGGGAATATGTCCACGACGTCGACTCGGAGCGGCTCGTCTACAGCGCCATCCGGGGCATGCTGGAAACACTCGATCCGCATTCCAGCTTCATGACCCCGCGCGATTACGCACAGATGCGCGAGCGCCAGCAGGGTACTTACTACGGCCTGGGCATCACGATCTCGGTCATCGACGGCGACATCACGGTCGTGAAGCTGTTCGAGGGATCGCCGGCGTACCGCAAGGGCATCCGCCGCGGCGACATCATCGCGCGGATCGAAGGCGAGGATGCGAAGGGGTGGACGAGCGAGCAGGCGGTCCGGAAGCTGCGCGGCCCGAAGGGGAGCCTGGTGAACATTTCGATCCGCCGCTACGGCTACGATCAGCTGATCGACCTCGCCGTGCCGCGCGACGAGATCCATATTCCCACCATTTACGCCGCCTTCATGGCGGATCCGACGACCGGCTATGTGCGGCTGCAGGACTTTGCCGAGAACACCGATCGTGATCTCACCAGGACGTTGCGCGATCTCAAAGAACAGGGGATGCGGCGCCTGCTCCTCGATCTGCGCAGTAATCCCGGCGGGCCGCTCGATCAGGCCATCAAGGTTGCCAACAAGTTCCTTCCGAAGGGGGACATGATCGTTTACACACGCGGGCGCGTGTCGAACTCCGATCAGGATTACCACGCGACGGAGGAGGGCGAGTACAAGGATCTGGCGCTCGTCGTGCTGGTGAATCGCAACAGCGCCAGCGCGTCTGAAATCGTCTCGGGCGCCATCCAGGATCACGATCGCGGCATCATCGTCGGCGAGACGACGTTCGGGAAGGCGCTCGTGCAGTCGGTGTACCGCATCAGCCAGAACGCCGGGCTGGCGCTGACGACGGCGCGCTACTACACGCCAAGCGGGCGGCTGATTCAGCGCCCGTGGGACGGCACCTTCGACGAGTACCTGACCTACACGCTTCGCGATCAGGACGCGAACCGCCCGCGCAACACGGCGCAGATGCGCTATACGGACGCCGGACGGAAGGTGTTCGGCGGCGGCGGCATCGAGCCCGACCGGCGCGTCGACGGCCCAATCGACGGTTACAATCCAACGCGCTTCGGGCGGCAGCTCTGGCAACGCCAGGCGTTCGCATCGTTCGCGCGCCGGTTTTCCGCGCAAGGTGACGAACGGATCAAAGGCGAAGCGAAGGGGCGGCAGCAGCTTGCGCGCGGATTCGAGGTCGATGAGGCGATGCTCCGCGACTTCAAGGAACAGCTCGAGGTCGACAAAGTGAAGATCGACGAGGAGGCCTTCGCCAAGGATCGCGATTTCATCCGCGCGATGCTGAAGTTCGAGATCGATGTCGAGCTGTTCGGCGTCTCGGAGGCATACAAGAATCTGACGATGAAGGATCCGCAGACGAGGCTGGGCCTGACGATGTTCACGGAAGCGGAAAACCTGACGCAGATGGCGCGGAACCGCGCCAACAAGGCGGCGCGGAGATAGGTCGAGGGGACAGTCCCCTTGACATGGGGCGCCGACCCAACAGATTGGGGCGGGATTTAGTCTTGCCACCATTCGTAGGAGCTTGTTAGACTGACGCCCGGCAAAGTGGCCACGGGGCCGCGTCCTCACGACGCGTCGGCTGCTTCCGGGTTTTGACCGGTACCACAGACGTTTGAAAGCGTCCCAGCCGCTTGCACGCCGGGCCTGAGGCCCGGTCCCAAGCGGCTTTTCTTTTTGGGGTCATCGATGCGCCTGCAGCGTCTCGAGTTGAACGGCTTCAAGTCATTCTCCGATCGCGCCGAGCTGATGTTCGACACGGGCGTGACGGCGATCGTCGGCCCGAACGGGTGCGGCAAGAGCAACGTCGCGGATGCGATCGTCTGGGTCATGGGCGAGCAGAGCGCGAAGAGCCTGCGCGGCGATCGCATGGAGGATGTGATCTTCAGCGGAAGCGACGCGCGCAAGGCGACCGCCTCGGCGGAAGTCCGGCTCCTCCTGGCGGGCGTCACGAGTCCGCTTCCGCATGAGCGCGCCCATGGCAACGGGAACGGGCAACACGGCGTGACCGTGGATCCCTCGAACGGCAATGGGAACGGGCAGATCGATCCGATCATGGCGCGCGAGGTGGAAGTCACGCGCCGGCTGTATCGATCTGGTGAAAGCGAGTACCTGATCAACGGCGAGATTTGCCGGCTGCGCGATGTTCACGACCTGCTGATGGATACGGGGCTCGGCGCGAAGAACTACGCCATCATCGAGCAGGGCAAGATCGGCCTGATTCTCAGCACGCGCCCGACCGATCGGCGCCAGCTGATCGAAGAAGCGGCCGGTGTCACGAAGTACAAGGCGCGTCGGCGCGCGGCGGAATTGAAGCTGGAAGCCGCCCAGCAGAACCTCACCCGGATCGACGACATCGTCTTCGAGGTCGAAAAGCAGCGGAACGCGCTGAAGCGCCAGGCGGCGAAGGCGAGACGGTACAAGCGGCTGCGCGAAGAGCTGCGGCGCTGGGAACGGGTGCTGTTTGCGCGGCGTTATCGTGCGCTCGCCCACACGATCGAGACGACCCGCCAGCGTCTGACGGCGGCGCACGAACGCGAGGCCGCCGCGGCGGCCGCCGTCGCGGAATACGAACAGACGCTGGCGCGGCTGCGGATCGCGGTCGCGGAGGCAGAGGCGGAAGCGACCGGCGCGCGGGACGCGGCGCACGCGCGTGAGCTCGAGATGGAACGCCGCGCCTCTCAGATCGAGTTCAACACGCAGCAGATCGGGGAGCTCGAGCGTCAGGCCCAGCAGTTTGGCTCGGAAGTCGAGCACCTGACCGCACGGCAGGAACCGGTACGGACGGCGCTGGACGACGCCCGCGACTCGGCGCATCACGCGCGCGAGGAGCGCGATGCGGCCGCGCGGTTGTCGGCTTCCGAAATCGACGCGCATCGCGCGGCGATTCAACGCCTCGAAGACCTCGAGGCCGATGTCGAGGCGGCGCGAAACGAGGTCTTCTCGGCGATCAATGCCGCGACGGCGCTGAGACACGCCGTGGAGAACGCGGACGCCGCCAGCGACCGCGTCGCCGAACAACTGGGAAAGCTCGACGCCGAGACGCAGGACCTGGTGCGCGAGGCCTCGGCCGCAGAGGCCGTGCGATCCGAAGCCGCCGGCCGTCTGGCGGCCGCTCGAGAGGTCCTCGCCGCGCTTCACTCTGCCCGGGTGGACCGGGAGACCGAGCTCGCCACCACCCGCATCGAGCACGAGTGGCGCGCGCGCGAGGTGAGGTCGCGCGAGCACGAGCTGGCGACCCTCCAGGCCCGTCTGGCGTCGCTCGAGGAGCTGGCCGCGGCTCGGGCCGGCTACGGCGACGCCGCGCGCCTCGTGCTGGCTGAGTCCAATGGCGCCGTGCGCCACCGTGGATCGGTCGCGGACTATCTGTCGGTCCCTGAACAGTACGAACGGGCGGTCGAAGCCTGCCTCGGTGACCTGCTGCAGCATGTCGTCATCGACTCGCACCAGAACGCGGCTGCGGGGCTCGAGTTCGTCCGGCATCGGAACGCGGGCCGGTGCGGGTTCCTGGTCGCCGCGGGATCCAGTGGCGGGGACGTCAGCGCGCGGGTGGCGACGGCCATTCCTGAAGGGCTGTTGCCGTTGTCTTCGGTCATCCAGGTGAATGGGCCGGCGGCTCCGGCGATTCGCGCCGCTGTCGGCGAAGGCTGGATCGCGGAAACGTGGGATCGGGCGCGGAGGGCCGCCGAACATCTTGATGCGCCCGTGGCGACCATTGCCGGCGAGGTCTTCCGTGGCCCGCACCTGGTCTCGGGCGGCGAGCGGACGGAAGGACTCGGGATCCTGACGACCAGGCGCGAGATCAAGGAGCTTCACAGCCGTATCGGCGTTGAACGTGATGCGCTGGAGCGCTTGTCCGCCGAGATGCAGGCGCTGCACGCCCGGATAGGGGAGCTCGTGACGGCCATCGGATCGATGCAGGCCGACGCCCACGCGCGCGAGAAAGAGATTCTGAGCTGCGAGCTGCAGCTCGCCAATGTCGTCGAGGATGTCGAACGCCTGGCCCGCAAGCGGGAGCTGCTCGAGACGGAACGTCGATCGGCTGAAGAAGAGCGAAGCGCGCTCGAGGGCCGGCGGGCCGAGGCCCGGGAGGCGATCACCCGCCTGCAGGCCGATCAGCGCGCAGCAGACGAGCGTCTGGGCCTCACGCAGCGGCGTCTGTTCGAGGGCCGCGAGACGGTCGAGAGGCTGGGCCAGCGCGCCGCCGAGGCACGCGCGACCTACGCCGCGCTCGTCGAGCGTGCGGCGGCCCAGGAGGCCGAGGTCGGGCGTGTCGAGGAAGCACTCCGCGATCTGGAGTGTCGGCTCGTGGATGCGACGGCGGAGCGGCGCCAGGCCCTGGCCCGTCGCGATGAGTTGAAAGCCGCCATCACCGAGCTGGATCGCCTGCTGATCGAGGATCAAGAGACGCTGCAGTCGTTGCGCGCTCGCGTGCGCGAGGCGGACGAGCAGCTCACGGCGATGCGCCAGGAGGCGGATGCCGGCGAAGCGGCGATCAAGCACTCGCGTCAGCAACTGGATGAGTGCCGTGCCGCGGTCACGAATCTGGAGATTGCGCGGGCCACCGCTGAAGGCGATCTGGCGCACCTGGCGGAATCGTGCATGGAAGCCGTCCAGAACACGCTCGACGAGGTGGCGGCCGAGGTCGAAGCGCTCGAAGCCGCGGGCCAGATCAGCGCGGACTGGCGCACAATCACAGTGCCTGCGAGCGAGGTCCCGGAGGAGTCGGAAGAAGAAGAAGGCAGGGAAGGCGCGCCTCCCGACGCGGCGCCGGCCGCCGCGCCTTCGACCCCCGAAGAAGCCGTCGCGGAGCTCCGCCGGAAGGTCGATCGTCTGGGTCCGGTCAACATGATGGCGATCGAGCAATTCGACGAGCTCGACCAGCGTCATCGGTTCCTGTCGACTCAGCGCAAGGATCTGGTCGACTCGATCGCCGCGACCTCGGAGGCCATCAAGAGGATCGATCAGACGACCAAGGAGCGTTTCCGCGAGGCCCTGGAGGCGATCAACGGGTATTTCCAGCAGACCTTCAGCACGTTGTTCGGCGGCGGGCGGGCGGGGCTCGTGCTCCTCGATGAGCACGATCTGCTGGAGAGCGGGATCGAGATCATCGCCCAGCCTCCGGGCAAGCGGCTGCAGAATATGCAGTTGCTCTCGGGCGGCGAGAAAGCGCTGACCGCCATCAGCCTGATGTTCGCGCTCTTCCGCTACAAGCCCAGCCCCTTCTGCCTGCTGGACGAAATCGACGCGCCGCTCGACGATGCCAATATCGCGCGGTTCGTGGAAATGCTGCGGAGCATGCAGGATCACACCCAGTTCATCCTGATTACCCACAATCGCAAGACGATGGAGATCGCGGATCGGCTGTACGGGGTCACGATGGAGGAGCCGGGCGTCTCCAAGCTGATTTCGGTGAAGCTGAACTAGGCTCCAACCGGAACAATCACGAGCCCGGGACCGTAGTAGAGTGGCGAGAGGTGGTTCCCATGCCTGAAGTCTGTCGTGTGGCATCCGCGGGTCTCGCCGTCCTTACGGCTGTCGCGCTCACCGCCTGCGACGTGGTGGTGGGCGGCATCCAGAACCTCGACAAGCTCGGCGGCCGGGCCACGGATACCTGGACGCGCACCTATCCGGTCGAAGCCGGAGGCCGCCTGGCGGTCGTCAACACCAATGGCCGCATCGACGTCGAGGCGTACGACGGCTCGACCATCGAGGTGAAGGCCGAGAAAGTCGCGCGCGCGCTCAGCGACGATGCCGCCAAGGACCTCCTCCAGATGCTCGAGATCTCGGAGCAGGCGTCTGCGAGGGAAGTGCGGCTCCAGACCAGGCACCGGCGACGCATCACTGGCGGCAGCGTCGAGGTGAGGTATCACGTCCGCGCCCCGAAAACGGTGAAGCTGGATGTCGAAACCACCAATGGCGCGATCCAGTTGGTCGGGATGCGCGCTGAGGTTCAGGCCGAAACGGTGAATGGCGGCGTCACGGCCAGGGATCTCGGAGGCGCCTTGAAAGCGAGCACCGTCAACGGGCCGCTGCAAATCGCGCTGGCCGACGTGCCGGCGGATATCTCTCTCGAAACCACCAACGGTGGCATTCGCCTGACCCTGCCGGAGAACGCCAAGGCGGACATCTCGGCGAATGTCACCAACGGCGGCATCTCGCTCAGCGGACTCGATCAGGCTGACGTTCGCGAGAAGACGCGGCGCCGCCTCGAAGCCCGATTGAACGGCGGCGGGCCGAGGATCACCCTGGAGACCACGAACGGCGGCATACGGATTAGTGGGCGGTAGGCAGTGGCCTCCAAGTGGTGCAACCTGCGTCGCAAACAAGATCCGGAGCGTAAGCGACGGCAGCGCCTGGGGGAGGACCAGGGTGTGCTGCACTAAGCGGATCGTTGTTGCGAGTCAGCGCGGCGAGCACAAGCGAGCCGTGGTAGGCGGTGGGGGTGGGGCCCCACCGCAAACCAAATAATGAACCAGGACAAGTCGGCCAGATATCATCAGCTCAAGCGTCGTGCCGCCGTTCTTTCCGTCGGCTGGACCGCGTTTCTGCTCGTCTTCGTTCTCCTTTCCGGTCTTCATCTGCAGCTTCGTGACCTCTCGGTCCGGGCGGCCGGATATTTCCCGGGTGCGTCGTGGTGGCTCGAACTGGCGGCGGCCATCATCGTGTTCGTCGCGGTGCTCGGGGCTCTCGACCAGATCGCCGCGCTTCCGCTCGCGTTCTACAGCGGGTTCGTTCTGGAACATCGGTACGGGCTGTCCACGCAACCGGCTGCCCGCTGGGGGATCGACTACCTGAAATCCGGTGCGCTCGGCTTTGGCCTCGGTGCGGCAGGCGTGACGCTGCTCTACGTCACGATCCGCAACTGGCCCGATTGGTGGTGGATGATCGGCGCTGCGGGACTCTCGGTCGTCCTCATCGTGCTCGTGAATCTCGGGCCGATCTTGATCCTGCCGCTGTTCTTCGAATTCAAACCGCTGGCGCGCCAGGAACTGCAGGATCGGCTCGTTGCTCTGGCGGAGCGCGCCGGTGCGCGCGTCATGGGCGTGTTCGAGTGGAAGCTCGGGGATCGAACGAAAAAGGCGAACGCGGCCCTGACCGGAGTCGCGCAGACGAGGCGGATCCTCCTCTCCGACACGCTTCTCGCCGAGTATTCGGATGACGAGATCGAGGTCGTGCTGGCTCATGAGCTTGCTCATCATGTCCATCACGACCTCTGGAAAGGGATCGCGCTGGAAGCGGCCGTCGCGTTTGGCGCGTTCTATGTGGCGGATCGGCTGCTGCGTTGGGCGGGACCGCTTCTCGACATCCGCAGTCTTTCCGACATCGCGGGCCTGCCGCTGGTCCTCATCGCCGCCGCGGCGCTGTCGATCGTCGTCCTGCCGGCCGTGAACGCCGTCTCGCGCGCGAACGAACGCGCCGCCGATCGCTTTGCGCTGGACGTGACGCGCAAGCCGGAGGCGTTCGTCTCCGCGATGCGGCGCCTGGGAGCGCAGCACCTCGCCGAAGAGAACCCCTCGCGGCTCGTTCAGTGGATCTTCTACAGCCATCCGCCGGTGAAGCAGCGGATCGCGGCGGCGATGCGGCACGGGCCCGGCTGAGGCCGGGCACTACGACTCCCGACGTGGGTGGCTCTCAGTCGTCGTGCTCGGCTTAGTGGTAGCCGAGCCTATCGCCTGCGCACCCGAAGGCTGCCCCGCATCTGGCGGCAGCCGTCGTCCTGCTTGAGATTGCAATAGAAGGGGAAGGTCCCGCTGCGGTCGGCGCGGAACTCGAAGACCACCGAGTGTCCCGGCTTCGCCCGCTTCGAAATGCGGTACTCGTCGATCGTCAAACTGTGAGGGATGTCGTCGGCGACGAGCGTGACCTTGACGAGGTCGCCTTCGAGGACATCTATCTCGGGAGGTGAGAACGCATACCGTCTGGCGTTGACCTGAGTCTCGCGGCGGCCGGCTGCCTGCTCCTGAGGCTCGGTCGGAACACCCGTCGCCAATACCAGGAGGAGGCCGAGCAGGGAACTCTTGAGCACTGCCAAGCCCTCTCCCTTCAGACGCTGATTGCTTGAAGAAAGTTGGTTCGTAAAACGCTGGTTCTGACGGGGGTTCGAACGGGGGTTCGTTGACGGGGGTTCCGACGAGGGTTCGCTGACGATGGTTCGAACGGGGGTTCGTGACGATGGTTCGTTCGCCCAGGGTTCTTGACGAAAGTTCTCGACCAAATGAACCTTCGTTAGCGAACCTTCGCCGAACCGCCGTCGAGAACGTTCGTCCGAACCTGCGTCAACGAACCTCCGTCCGAACCTTCGTTAACGAACCCTGGTGGGCTCGGCTTTCCCCGCCTTTTCTTCGTTCAGCAGCGCCTTGCGGCTCAGTCGAATCTTGCCGCTCGGATCGATGTTGATCACCTTGACCATCACCTGCTCGCCTTCCTTCAATTCGTCGCGGACGTCCTTGACGCGATGGTTGGCGATCTCAGAGACGTGGAGGAGGCCGTCGACGCCCGGCATGATTTCCACGAAAGCGCCGAAGTCGGTGATGCGCTGGACCTTCCCGAGATACGTCTTGTGCAGCTCGGGCGTGGCCGTCAGTTCCTGGATGATCGCGATCGCCTTCTGCGCCGAGCGCTCGTCCACCGACGCGACGTTCACCCGCCCGTCGTCTTCGACGTCGATCTTCACGCCGGTGCGATCGATGATGCTTCGAATCATCTTCCCGCCCGGGCCGATGACGTCGCGGATCTTGTCGACCGGAATCTTGATCGTGACGATACGGGGTGCGTAGGTGGAGATCGCGGTGCGCGGCTGGCCCAGGATCGCGTGCATCTTGTCCAGGATATGGAGGCGCCCGCGATGCGCCTGGTCCAGCGCCTCGCGCATGATCCGCGAGGTGATGCCGGTGACCTTGATGTCCATCTGCAGCGCCGTGATGCCCGCGGCGGTGCCCGCGACCTTGAAGTCCATGTCGCCGTAGTGATCTTCCGCGCCGGCGATGTCGCTCAGCACCGCGTAACTCCCCGTCTTCTCGTCGAGCACCAGACCCATCGCGATCCCCGCGACCGGCGCGCCGAGCGGGACCCCCGCGTCCATCATCGCGAGCGAGCCGCCGCAGACCGACGCCATCGACGAGGATCCGTTGGATTCGAGGATGTCCGAGACTACGCGGATGGTGTACGGGAACCCGTCCTCGTCGGGGATGAGCGGCGCCAGCGCGCGTTCGGCCAGCGCGCCATGCCCCACCTCGCGGCGTCCCGGCCCGCGGAGAAAGGCGACTTCACCGACGGAGAAGGGCGGGAAGTTGTAATGCAGCATGAACCGCTTGTAGTGCTCGCCTTCGACCATCTCGATCTTCTGCATGTCTTCGGCGGTCCCGAGCGTGGCGGTGACGAGCGCCTGCGTTTCGCCGCGGGTAAAGACAGCCGACCCGTGCGTCCGGGGCAGCACCCCGACGTCCCCCCAAATCTCGCGGATGTCGTCGAACCGGCGGCCGTCGAGCCGGGTCCCGCGCGTGAGAATCTCCTCACGCATCACCTTTTCCTTCAGCTCCTTGAAGATGGCCTTCGCTTCGACGTGCCGCTCGACTTCGCCTTCCGGCAGCGACGCAATCAGGTCCTCGAGCACCTGATCGACCCGCTCGTAGTTCTCGAGCTTGCCGCGGATCCGCATGGCCTCGCTGAGCGGCACCAGGACCTTTTCCTCGACTTCGCGATAGAACTCGTGGCCGATCTCCTTGCGGGGAACGTCCATTTTCGGCCTGCCCGCCGCACGCGCGAGATCGTCGATGCCGTCGACGATGGTCTTGATGGCGGCATGGCCCGCCTCGAGCGCCCGGACGACTTCCTCTTCGGTCACTTCCTTCGCGCCGGCTTCGACCATCACGAGGCCTTCGCGGCTGCCGGCCACGATGATGTCGAGGCGGCTCCGCCTCCGCTCGTCATAGGTCGGGTTGAGCAGATATTCGTCGCCCACCAGAGCCACTCTGACGCCCGCAATCGTGTGCTGGAAGGAAATCTCCGAGAGGGCAATCGCCGCGGACGCGCCGGTGATGGCGAGCACATCGGCGTCATGATCGGCGTCCGCCGAGAGGACCAGAGCGATGATCTGCGTCTCGTAACGCCAGCCGGAAGGGAAGAGCGGCCGAAGCGGTCGATCGATGACGCGGCTCGTCAGGACTTCTTTCTCTGTTGGTTTGCCTTCGCGTTTGAAGAACCCGCCGGGGATTCGGCCCGACGCGTACGTGTACTCGCGGTAGTCCACCGTGAGCGGAAGAAAATCGATGCCGGACCGTGGCTGGTCGGCGGCGCAGGCGGTCACCAGGACGACCGTGTCACCGTAGCGGACCAGTACGGAGCCGTTGGCTTGTTTGGCGAGCTTTCCAGTTTCGATGGAGAGCGAACGTCGACCGATCGGGATTTCACGTGTATGCATAGGATCGTGCCTTGGTCTGTCAGTCGCTGGCGTTGGTGCGAAAAGTCTCGGGGTTCGGGAACCTGTGGAAAACTCCTGGCGCAAGCG
This sequence comes from Acidobacteriota bacterium, assembly GCA_016210935.1. GTDB lineage: Bacteria > Acidobacteriota > Vicinamibacteria > Vicinamibacterales > JACQTH01 > JACQTH01. The sequence goes on from JACQTH010000633.1 coordinate 12,445, forward strand.
AGTTTTCCACAAGGTTCGGGATTCGGGGTTCG
>JACQTH010000634.1 GCA_016210935.1 Acidobacteriota bacterium
CGATAGCATCCGGTTATCGATCTACCCGTACGTCCGCCACCCGCGGGTGAGGTAATCGCTCAGCGTAAGGGCCAGCAGGATGCCGAGCCAGAAAAACCCGCCGACCACGACCAGCTTCGTGAGCCGCGTGCTGTAGCGGACGTGCATGAAGAACAGGATGACCAGCGTCGCCTTCACGACCGCGATCGTCAGGGCGACGACCGGGCCAAACACCCCTAGATCCAGGTATGCGACCGTCGTCGTGATCGCCGTGAAGACGATCAGGATCGCAAAGATCAGGAAATAGATCGATCGAGGAACGACGTGCTCAGTCATGGGTCAGGGTGCACCTTGCACCTTTCGCCTCAATGCCGGCTTATCAGATACAACAACGGAAACAGGAAAATCCACACGATGTCGACGAAGTGCCAGTACAGCCCCGAGACTTCGACCGGCACGTGATACTCGGGTGAAAACCCGCCGCGCCACGCCAGCACCGTCATGACACTCATGAGGCCGACGCCGATGATCATGTGGAGCGCATGCAGGCCGGTCATGATGAAGTACAACGACATGAACAGCGCCGCGCGCTCCGCGTGATCGCCGTCCCACTGGAAGGCGGCACCCGGGACGAGATGCTCGTGAAACTTGTGGCTGTATTCCAACGCCTTGATGCCGAGAAACACGCACCCCAGGGTAAGCGTCGCCAGGAGAAAGAACACCAGTGACCGGCGGTCCCCCGTTTCCGCCGCATACACGGCCAGCGCCATCGTCAGGCTGCTCGTGATCAGAACGGCGGTGTTCGTCGTGCCCCAGAAGATGTCGAGATGTTGGCTGACCTCGATGAACGTGGCCGGGTACCACGTGCGGTAGACGAGGTACGCGAGAAACAGCCCTCCGAAGAAAAGCACTTCCGTGACCAGGAACACCCACATCCCGAGCGACGCGGCCTCGCGTTGCTGGCCCAGATCGTCGAAGTGATGCGCCAGCGCGGGGTGGCGGGCGTGGTGCGAGGCGACTGCGTCAGCCACTAGCGCCCCCACGTTTGACCACGGAGACCACAGAGACCACGGAGACGAGGGAGCACGGGAGAAAAGTCTCGGGGTTCGGGATTCGGGGTTCGGGATTCGGCGGAGTTCGTCTTTCGAATCCCGAATCCCAAATCCCGAATCCCGTGTCCATCGGGGAACTCATGCTCGCTCCAGCAGATGGTAGGCATACGCCGGCTGCGTCACGATCGGGGTCTTCTCGAAGTTGTCGGTCGGCGGCGGCGACGGCGTGGTCCATTCCAGGCCGACGGCGCCCCACGGGTTGGGTCCCGCGATGCGTCCGTAGCGCAGCGACCAGATGAAGTAGATCATCGGAATCAGATAGCCGGCGCCGAGAATGGTCGCGCCGGCCGACGACATGACGTTGAGCACCTGGAACTCCTCGGGATACGCGGCATAGCGACGCGGCATCCCGAGATAGCCCAGGACGAACTGCGGGAAGAACGTCAGATTGAAGCCGAGGAAGATCGTCAGCGCGCCGAGCTTGGCCCAGCCCTCCGGATAGAGGCGCCCCGTCATCTTGGGCCACCAGTAATGGAGGCCGCCGAGATACCCCATGATGGTGCCGCCGAACATGATGTAGTGGAAGTGCGCGACGATGAAATAGGTGTCGGTCACGTGAACGTCGATCCCCAAGGTGGCGAGAAAGAGGCCCGTCAGGCCTCCGATGGTGAAGAGTCCGATGAAGCCGAAGGCGTACAGCATCGGCGTGTCGTAGGAGATCGACCCGCGATACAGCGTCGCCGTCCAGTTGAACACCTTGACGGCCGACGGGACCGCCACGAGGAAGCTCAGAACCGAGAAGATCATCGCGGCGTACACCGACTGACTCGAGACGAACATGTGGTGGCCCCACACCAGAAAGCCGATGACCGCGATCGCGAGGCTCGCGAAGGCGACGAAGGCGTAGCCGAAGACCGGCTTCCGCGAAAACGCGGCGACCAGCTCGCTGACGACCCCCATGGCCGGCAGGACCATGATGTAGACCGCCGGGTGCGAGTAGAACCAGAACAGGTGCTGGAACAGCACCGGGTCGCCGCCGCGCGCGGGATCGAACAGTCCGAGGCCAAACGCCCGCTCGGCGGCCACCAGCAGGATCGTGATCGCGATCACGGGAGTCCCCAGGACCATGATGAGGCTGGTCGCGTAATGCGACCAGACGAACAGCGGCAGCCGGAACCAGGTCATGCCGGGTGCGCGCATCCGGTGAATCGTGACGATGAAGTTCAGCCCGGTGAGGATCGACGCGAATCCGGCGATGAAGATGCCGAGCGCCGCCGTGACGACGTGCGTGTTGGAGAAGGCGGAACTGTACGGGGTGTAGAACGTCCAGCCGGTGTCCACGCCGCCGGTGACCATCGCCCAGAGCGTGAACAGCCCGCCCAGCATGAAGATGTACCAGCTCGCCAGATTGAGCTTCGGGAACGCGAGATCCCTCGCGCCAATCATGACGGGAATCAGCCAGTTGCCGAGCACCGCCGGGATCGCCGGGATCAGGAAGAAGAACACCATGGCGACCCCGTGCATGGTGAACATCTTGTTGTAGGTCTCGGGCTGCATCAGGTCGGCGGGCGGGGTGGCGAGCTCGAGGCGGACCATGACGGCGAACGCGCCGCCGACGAAGAAGAACAGCGTCACGCTGGCCAGATACAGGAGCGCGATCCGCTTGTGGTCGCGCGTCAGCAGCCACGACTTGAGGCCGTAGGTAGCGTTGAGGTAGTCCTTCATAAGAGGAGTGGCCGGTGGCCAGTAGTCAGTGGCCAGAGGGTGGCCAGTAGCCAGTGCCCTTCTTTCCTGGCCACTGACCACTGGTCACTGGCCACTATTTCTTCAACGTCTTGATGTACTCCACCAACTGCAGCACGTCCTCCTCGCTCACGAGCCCCTGGAAGGTCGGCATCAGCGGCTCGAATCCGGCGGTGAGCCGCGCCCGCGGCGTCAGGATCGATTCCCGCAGATACGACTCGTCGGCGACGACCTTCTCGCCAGTGGCCAGCAGCACCGTTGATCCGAACAGGTTGTGCAGCATCGGCCCGCGTCCCTGCGTGTCGGGCAGATGGCACGTATTGCACGCGAGATCCTGAAACAGCTTCTCGCCCGACGAGGCCAGCGATCCGGTGACGCCGCCCGCGAGCCACGCCTGGTATTCGTGCGGCTCCATCACGTAGACCCAGCCGGTCATCCCCGAATGCTTGGTGCCGCAGTACTCGGCGCAGAAGAGCCGGTACTGGCCCGTGCGCGTCGCTTCGAACCACAGCGTCGTATAGCGTCCTGGCAGCACGTCGGCCTTCACGCGAAACGCCGGCACGAAGAGATCGTGGATGACGTCCTGCGACGTCATCAGGATCTTCACCGGGCGGCCGACGGGAACGTGGAGCTCGTTGATCTCCTGTTGCCCGGCCGCGTGCTGGAACTTCCACATCCACTGCTTGCCGACGACGTAGATCGTGAGCGTGTCGGCGGGTGGCCGGGCCATGGCGAAGAAGACGGCCGCGCCCCAGACGAAGATGAACAGGACGATGACGAGGGGAATGACCGACCAGGCGGTCTCCAGGATCAGGCCGCCGGTGGCGGCGACGCCGATCTCGTCGGGCGCGCGACGACGGTACCGGATGGCGAAGTAGACAATCAGCCCGGCGATGAGAACGGAAAAGAACAGCGCGAGGCCGACCATGAACAGATACAGGGCGTCGACCTGCGGGGCGATCGTCGAGGCGCCGACCGGAAAGAGCGGCAGTTCAGAGAGCATTATTTGATGTGCGGCGGGGCCCCACCCCCGCCGCCTCCCACGGCTCGCTCGCGCTCGCCGCGATGATTCGAGACAACGGTCCGCTTAGTGCACCGTTTTTCACGCCTCACTGCCGTGACCACAAATCCGCCGAGGACGAAGAGCGTGACAATGCCGGCCCCACGTACCAGGTTCAGGATCGCGACGCTGTAGCGGCCGGTCGTCGGGTCGTAGTGGAAGCAGTAGAGCAGCACCTGTTCGACAGGACCTCCAATCCGATTTCGCGAAGCCTCCACGAGAGCAAGCCGGAGATCCCGCGCGGGATACTCGATCCCGTACAGGTAC
>JACQTH010000649.1 GCA_016210935.1 Acidobacteriota bacterium
AGTTCGACGTCGCCAGCCGGCTGCGGCCCACGTGGCCGGAGCCGTTCTCGCGCACGGCCTGGACGCTCGCGACCTGCGCGGACCCCTCGCAGCGCAACCCGGCGCAGGCTGTTGCAGCGGGTCTGCGTGCCGCCGAGCTGTCCGGCTACGGCGACCCTTCGGTGCTCGACAATCTCGCGACCGCCCATGCGGAGGCAGGTGAGGCTGATTCGGCCATCGCCCTGTGGACGCGTGCCGTCGAACTGGCCGCTCGACTCGGGAACGCGTCGCTTGTCCGTAGCGTGACGGCGCGGCTCGAGGCGTACAAGACGAAGGTTCGGGACGAGGGTTCGGACAAAGGTTCGTTACGGAGGTTCTGACGGGTGTTCGTGACGGGGGTTCGGACGTAGGTTCATGACGGAGGTTCAGAAAGGGTTCGGCACGCGGGTTTTGACGGATCTTCGAACCTTGGTCAAGGAAGCGCTCCGAATCCTCGTCAACGAACCACCGTTCGAACCCTCGTTAATGAACCATCCTTCGAACCATCGTCGACGAACCTTCGTTCGAACCTTCGTCAAGAACCCTCTCTACGAGATAACCCCTCGTCGCACGGCATACAACACAATCTCGGCGGTGTTGTGCAGATCGAGCTTCTGCAGGATGTGTGCGCGATGGGTTTCGACGGTCGCCGGACTGACCGACAGCAGATCCGCGATCTCCTTGTTGCTGTGGCCCTCGGCGATCAGTTGAAAGATCTCACGCTCGCGCTCGGAGAGTGAATCGTAGCGATCCACGATCCCCTTGTCGGCGAGATGCCGGACGTAATCGTCCAGCATCACCTTCGCCACCGCCGGACTGAAAAACGATTTGCCCGCAGCAACGTCTGCGACCCCGCGGATCAGATCGATGTCCGCAGAGTCCTTGAGCAGGTAGCCCTTGGCGCCGGCTTGAAGCGCTTTCGTAATGTAGGCCTCCTCGGCGTGCATGCTGAGAATCAGCACACGGACATTGGGCAGGCGGCGGACGATCTGGCGCGTCGCCTCGATCCCATTCAGCAGCGGCATGCCGACGTCCAGGATCGCGACGTCAGGCTCGAGCTCGAGCGTCTGACGCACCGCCTCGCGCCCGTCGCCCGTTTCCGCGACGACCTCCCAATCCGGGCGCTCCTCGAGAATCTTGCGCAGGCCCTGTCTCACAAGGGTGTGGTCGTCACCGAGCAGGATCCGAAGCTTAGCCACCACTGACCTCCGTTGCCGGCACTGCGTGCGTCGACTCCTCCGGCGCTACGTCGGTGAGGGGCCGGCTTTGCGCGCGGAGCTCCACGGTCAGACGAGTGCCCTTGCCCGGCGCGCTTTCGATGCGAATCGTACCGTGAAACTGCGCGACGCGCTCGCGAATGCCGATGAGGCCGAGTCCGCGAGTCACCCCACTGTCTCGCAATTCGGCAGGATCGAATCCCACGCCATTGTCTTCAACCGTCACGAGCAGTGTGTGGGTCAGGCGCTGAAGATACACGCGGCACGACGTCGCACGTGCGTGGCGGGCGACGTTCGTCAGCGCTTCCTGGACAATGCGATATGCCGCCGCCTCGACATCAGGCGTCAACCGTTCGTCCAGACGCTCGGTCCGCAGATCGACCTTGACGCCATCACGCGCGCCGAACCCTTTCAGGTAGGCGTCGACCGCCGCGGCCAGGCCGAGATCGTCGAGCAATGCCGGGTGGAGCAGTCGCGACAGATCGCGCACCGTGTGGAGGGCATTGTCCGCGATGGCGCGGACGCTGTCGAGCCGGTCCACCGGCACTCCGGCGGCTCCAACGACGTGCTGCACGACCGCAAGCTCGACTTTCAACGCGGTGAGCGCCTGCCCGATTTCGTCGTGGAGCTCGCGCGCGATGTTCCGCCGTTCTTCCTCCTGCGCCGTGACGAGCTGCGTCGAGAGGCGCTGAAGATCGCGTGCGGTCTCCTGCTCCTTCTGGCGCTGCCGCTGAACCCGATCCTCGAGCCGTCCCGCATAGATGGCCGACAGCAGCGCAATCCCCAGGCTGGCGAACACGGCGAACCCGAAGCTCTGCCAGAGACGCTGTTGGGTCATGCGATAGAGTCCGGCGATCTCGTTCTGCTGCTGGACGAAGGCCCGGCGATTCAGCGCCTGCATCTCCTCCGCCGCGCGGATAGCGCCTTCGCGCTTCGGCATGATCTGCTGCCGAATGAGCGTGCGAGCTTCCTGCAGCCAGCGGCTGCTGTCGGTTTCCAGGATCTCGAACACGGTGTCCCGAAAGTTGTCGACGTCGCGCCGCAGCTCCACGAGCCGCGCC
>JACQTH010000654.1 GCA_016210935.1 Acidobacteriota bacterium
GCTCCGGTCTCGCCGGCAACCCGAACGATCTCGCATTGATGTTGAACCTGCTGCTGCCGCTGGCCGGCGCTCTTCTGATTTGCGAACGGCGGCTGTCTCGTCGCCTGATCGCGGGGGCTGCGTTGCTGCTCAGCATCGCGGCCGTCATCGTCACGTTCTCCCGCGCGGGGTTTCTGACGCTCGTCGCGATTGCCCTGATGTCGCTCGCCGCCTGCGCACGCCGCAGGCGCCCGGGGGCCGCCGTGGCGCTGCTCGTCGTGGCGCTCGCCATCCCGCCGCTGCTGCCGAAGGGCTATCTCGATCGGCTCGAAACCATCACGGACATGTCTGCCGACAGGACCGGCTCGGCGCAGGGCCGGTGGAGCGATTTTGGCGCCGCGATCGAAATCGCGGCCAGCAATCCGATTCTCGGCGTGGGGATCGGTCAGGACATTCTGGCTCTGAACGAGCTCCGAGGCGCGGCCTGGCGGTCGGTGCACAACGTGTATCTGCAATACGCCATCGATCTCGGGCTTCCAGGCCTGCTGCTCTTTCTGGCGCTGTTCTGGGGAAGCGTGAAGAGCGCCCGGCGCGTTCAGCAGCGCGCGGCCGCAGATCCGAAGCTGCGCGATCTTTCGATCCTTGGGGATGCGATCACCGTATCGCTCATCGGCTTTGCCGTGGCCGCCTTCTTTCACCCGGCCGCGTACCAGTTCTATTTCTTCTGCCTGGCGGGGCTCGCCGTGGCTTTGAAGAACGCGTGTCCCCCTGAAGCCCGACTGAAGCCGGGCACGACGACCCAGAGCGGGTCCGGCTAATGCCAGCCTCCACCAAAGAGATGCTCAGAACCGGATTCGGGAATGATGTCGGCGCGCTCGATCCGACATGGGTGAAACCCACTCGTGACGCCGAGATCATCGCCGCGCACCGGACCGAACCGATTCGGGTGTTGAAGGTCGTGCCGACCCTGCTCTGCGGCGGGACCGAGAAGCAGTTCATGACGCTGGGCCGGTCGCTCGACAAGGAGCGGTTTGCCCTGCAGTTTGCGTGCCTGCGCCGCTGGGGACCGTTCGTCAAGGATCTCGACGATCAGGGGATTCCGCTTTCCGAATATCGCATCAACACGTTCAGGAGCCTGCGCGCGATCCGTCAGCAGGCGCGGCTGGCCCGCCACATCGCACGCGCGCGCGTCCAGATCGTTCACGCCTACAACTTCTATGGCAACGTCTTCGCCATCCCGCCGGCCCGCGCGGCGGCACCCGTCGTGATCGCCTCCATTCGGGATCGCGGCCCCTATCTCACGCCGATGCAGAAGCTGGTGCAGCGGTACGTCTGCCGCCTCGCCGACTGCGTCCTGGTGAATGCCGCGGCGGTCCGCGACTGGCTGATCGCCGACGGATTCAATCCGTCGCGGATCGTCGTCATCCGAAACGGAGTGGATCTGAGCCTGTTTGGGACGCCGCCGGATCCGGGCTGGATTCGCCGCGAGCTCGGCCTCCCGGCGGGCGGGCCGCTCGTCGCGGTGGTCTCGCGTCTGACGCCCCTGAAAGGCCTCGATCACTTTCTCGAGGCGGCGGCGATGCTGAAGCCACGCTTCCCGGACGCGCGTTTTCTGGTGATTGGTTATTCGAGCGCCAGCGACGATGAATACATCAACGGCCTTGTCCGGCTGGTGGCGCGTCTGCGGATCGCGGATCGGGTGATCTTTCCGGGCCTGCGGTTCGACGTGCCGGCGCTGCTCGCGAGCGTCGACGTGTCGGTCATGCCGTCGCTGAACGAGGCCTTGTCGAACGTCCTGCTTGAATCGATGGCGGCGGGCGCGCCGGTCGTCGCCACGCATGTCGGGGGCACCACCGAGGCGCTGACCGACGGCGTGAATGGGCTGCTCGTGCCTCCTGGCGACTCAGCGGCGCTGGCGCGCGCCGTCGCCCGGCTCCTCGAAGACCACGCGCTCGCCGCTCGTGTCGGCCGCGCGGCCCGAGCGACGATCGTCCAACGCTTTCCGATCGAGCGGATGGTTCGAGCGACGGAAGATCTGTATCTGGAGCTTCTCGATCGAAAACGCCGCATGCCGCGCCGCGGGCACGTGGGCGTGGCTGAGCTGCCCTGCTCGACTGAAACGGTGAAGGACCCGGCGGTCCTTCACGCCCTCGGCTCACAGTGGAACGACCTGGTCGAACGCGCCGGTGTGCCGCATCCGTTCATGCGCCACGAATGGATTCGCACGTGGTGGGAATGCTTTGGCGGCGACCGCCGCCTCCACATCCTGATCGTACGGTCGGGCGATCGCCTCACCGCGATCGCGCCCCTGATGAAGGAACGCGTGCGGATGTACGGCGTGCCGATTCGTCGCATCGGCTTCCTCCAGAACGACCACACGCCCAGAGCGGACTTCATCGTCGCCGAGCGCCCGCGCGAATCGTACGAAGCGATCTGGAAGGCCCTCCTGGACGATCGCGAGCAGTGGGACGTCGTCCAGTTGAACCAGCTGGTCGCCGATTCACCGACCCGCGACGAGGCGTTCCGATGGGCCAACAGGCACGACCTCGCGACGGGCGTGTGGCGCTGCGAGGCGTCTCCATATCTCGCGCTGGCGGGAAGCTGGGATCAGTTCAGGCGCGGCTTGACGGCGAAACTGAGACAGAACTTCAGGAACCGGGACGCACGATTGCGCCGGATGGGTGAGCCGGCCCTTGAAACGATCGCCGAGCGCACCGCGATCCAGCGCGCCCTCGACGATGCCATTCGCCTCGAAGCGTCGGGGTGGAAGCGAGAGACGAGCACGGCCATCGGTTCCGACCTCGCCGTGCAGCGGTTCTACACGACCCTGGCCGACCGGGCCGCGGAGGCAGGATGGGTGCGGCTGCTGTTTCTCACGGTCGGCGGCGTCCGCATTGCGACGGCCTACGCGGCCGCCTACCGCAACCGCCTCTTTCTGCTCAAAACCGGCTATGACCCCGCGTATGCATCGTGCGCGCCCTTCAGGATGCTGACAAGCCTCGCGATCGAGCAGGCGTTCGCGGACGAGGTCGCCGAGTTCGATTTCATGGGCGGCGCTGAAGCCTGGAAGCTCGAGTGGACATCTTCGACCCGGCCGCACGACTGGCTCTTCATCTTTTCGCGCACGCCGGCCGCGAGGCTTCTGTACGGGTTGAAGTTCGGGTTACGGCCGGCGCTCGACCGCTGGCGAAAATAGCCAATGTACGTTCCGACGTTCCAGGGACTCTCGGCCACCGATTTCGTCCGGCCTCCTTCGGTCGACCGCGTCTTTCCCTTCACCGTGCCGCATCGCAGGTTTTACCGCGCGCGCAACGCGATCTACCACCTCTTCTCGGCGCTTCGCGCCGCGGGTTTCGGCAGCGGTCGCGCACCGACGGTCCTGGCGCCGGATTACAACAGCGGCAACGAGATCCTGGCGATGCGCGCGGCCGGGGCGGCGATTCGGTATTACCCGGTCGGCCGTGACACGCTGCTCGATCCGTCCGGCGTCGATCGTCTGGCCGACGCGCATCGGCCCGATGTGCTCTACGTCATCCACTACCTCGGCTGGTCACAGCCGATCGAGCCGCTCGTGGAGCTGTGCCGCCGCCGCGGAATGCTGCTCATCGAGGACTGCGCGCTGTCGCTTCTCAGCGAGCGCAACGGCCGCCCGCTCGGATCCTTTGGCGACTGGTCGGTGTTTTGTCTCTACAAGACCTTGCCGATCCCGAATGGTGCGGTCCTGGCGGGTCGTGACCTTCCTCAGATGGCGTTACGACAGCCCCCGCACGCCGTGGTCCTCGGCCGAACGGCCGAACTGGTCGTCCAGCATATCCGCAGCCGGATCGATGGATTTGGCCAGGCCCTTCAACGCGCCAAACGATCGTTCGCGCATGCCGCCGGCGCGCTCGAGATCCCCCGCGCCCCGGTTGGTGACCTTGGATTCAAGCTCGCGGACGCCGACCTCGCGATGTCGCCGCTTGCCGAACACCTCCTGTCCCGCTGCCGGTTCGAGGTCATCCGGCGCCGGCGCATCGAGAACTTCCATCGCCTCGCGGCGCAGATTGATACACGCGTGCGGCCGGTCCATCGCGAGCTGCCGCCCGGTGTCTGCCCCCTCTTTTTTCCGATTCTTGTCGACGACAAACGACACACGGCGACGGCCTTGCGCGAGCAGGGCGTCGAGGCGTTGGAGTTCTGGAACTACGGCGCAGACCCGGCAGCGCAGGAGTCGCCATCGACGCGGCACCTGCGGGCGCACGTGCTCGCGCTGCCGATTCACCAGGACCTGAGTCCGGCGCACATCGACCACGCCGCGCGTGTGGTCAACGCGATCGCATGCCCGCCAAGAGAACCGCCCGCTGGCGCTGGCGCCTGAAAGTCGCGCTCGCGTCCGCGATCTCCCACGTCCATGATCACGGGCCCTCGTCCTTCCACCGGGATCGAAGCCGTCCGTTGATCATCGGCTATCACCGTGTCGTCGACGACTTCGTTTCCGCTGCGCGGACCGAGATGCCGAGCATGTTGATCAGCCGCCGCATGTTCGAGCGGCACATCGCCTGGCTCGGCACACAGTTCCACTTCGTCAGCCTCGATGAGATTGGCGCGCGGGCGCTGCAGAGTCGGCCCTTCACGGAGCCGGTTGCCGCAATCACGTTCGACGACGGCTATCGTGACGTGTACGACCACGCGTTTCCGGTCCTGCAGCGCAAGGGAATTCCGGCGGCGGTCTTCCTGGTCACGGACCTCGTGGGCCAGCCGTTCTGGCAGGTGCACGACAGGCTCTATCGCC
>JACQTH010000078.1 GCA_016210935.1 Acidobacteriota bacterium
CACGTCGGGGACCGTCTGCTTCACGCTTATCATCGCGTCGATGAGATGCCGGTGTCCGCCCAGTGGATGGAGGCGCTTGACGTTGATGAGGAGCGGACTTTCCGGCGCGAGGCCGAGCTCTGCGCGGACACGCTGTCTCTCGTCGGTGGAGACCGGGTGGAAGTCGTCGGCCACGGGAGGGTAAATGATTTCCGCCCGCGGGTGGCTCAATCCCAAATCGGCCGCGCGCGTCAGCAGCGCCTGACTGTAGAACGTCACCGCGCTCGCGGACCGGTACGCGCGCGTGAACAGATCGACGCCGCGTCTCGGCCGGTAATGCCAGATTTCAGTGCCGTACAGCGTCATCACGACCCGTTTCCGGCGGCGCGCCGCGACGAGGGCCGCAGTTTCCGACAGCAGGCCGTTGCTGTGAACGTGGATGAGATCGGCGGATAGGACAACCGGTTCGATGGCTCGCGAGATGCGCCGCGTTTCGACCAGGCTGTGAGCCTTCCGCAACAACGCCGGCCGTTTCGATCGGCGGGGCAGCACCGTGACGGGGCCCGGCAGGGCGACAGGGCTGCGCTCGCCCGTGATCGGGGGGTGCGTGACGTACATGACTTCGTGGCCGGCGTGCGACGCCCAGCGGCCCAGGTGGAGCGGAAGCAGCGCGTTGGCCGCCTGGTCAGGCGGCAGATGAGGGGTGACGTGACAAATGCGCATCGCTAGCCGTGCTTGCACGGCCCAAACGTGTACGAAACGGCCACCTTCTCGCCGTGCAAGCCCGGCTTAGGGCCCGCTTTTGCGGGCCGCTTACGGCCCGCCTAGCAGGGAAGCTGCGCGGCATGGGCTCTTGGCGGTTTGAGGCGCAGCTTCACTGCCGCCCCACCGCGCCCTGAACTCGCTGAATGTCGCCGGCTGCGCACCCAGCTCGCCGACGGCAAACGCGAGAAAGCGATCCAGGCGATCCATGAAGGCCTGAAGTTCGGCGTCGGTGCGGTTGTACGGACTGCCGCCGACGATCGCCTCGCTCGAGTGAAACAGCAGGTTGAGCAGCGGCAGCCCGGACGCGGCGATGCGGCGGGCGAGCGCCATCATGTCGGCCAGTGACGAGTAGGACGGCCGAAGCCACATCGGTCGAAGCAGACGAAGCGCCTTCAGGATTCTCCTGGTCAAGTACGGCTTCGGTGCCCTTCCATACAGGCGCTCGAGCGTGCGCGGCAGTCGGCGGTTCAGGGCGACCGAGAGCGGCAGCTCGAGCAGATCGCTGGTACCCGGCTTCACCGGATCGTCGTACGCCAGAAAGTACGGACGAAGCGGAGCGTCGACGAAATCAGGACCGCCTTTGTGCGTCTCGTAGAAGAGCGGCGCGACGCTCGATTCGATGCGATACCCTCCCTGTTCGAGTGACGAGACATGTCGCGCGCTGAAGCCGAACCGCCCCGACCGGTACGAGACCGGCCGCCGGCCGGTCACGGATGCGACCGCGTCCGACAGCTGCGCGAGCTGCGCCTCGAATCGCTCAATCGGAATCTGAAGCGCATACGGATGCCGGCGGGCATCCTCGGGCGCGCAAGGCGGCGTTTCCCACACATGGTGATGCGCGCCGATTTCGCAGTCCCCCTCGCGCGTCAGCTGGCGGATCACTTCCACCGATCGCCGATCGGTCGCGACCGGATAGGTGACGAGACAGGTCGGCCTGATCCCGTGACGCTGAAACCGCTCGTGCAGCCGTGGGAGGGCGTAGATGTTCTCGAACGTCGGCCGCTCCCGCGCCGCGGCGTCCCACTGGTTGTCGCTTTCGGTGTCGATCCCGACGAGAAGATGCAGCACGTCAGCGGTCCTGGTCGGAGTCGCCGAGCGTGAAGTGCCACCCGTCGGTGTGCTGGAAGAACTCGGAGGACAGCTCGATGGCGTTGATCTTGATCGCGAACTGCAGCGTCGACTTCACCTGAAAATAGCCCGCCCGCCGCATCAGTTTCCGAAAGCCCGCGTGCATGGCGAAGGTCCGGATCTTGTCCGAATCGTTCGCGCGCGCTTCGCGATCGACCCAGGCCAGCAGCGACTGAACGACCTCTGTCTCCTCAGGATCGGCCAGCAGATCGACCAGAAGCGTCACCCGGCCGCGCGGCTCCTGCAGGTGGCGATAGACGACGTAGCCTCGCGCTTCTCCGGCATCCCTAACTGCCGCCATCGAATAGCGGATGGCGGGCGGCTCGGAGAATTTCCAGTTCAGATACGTGGCGTCGCGCTTCACCGCGGCATCGAACCGTCCCGCGACGCGCTCCCACAGGCGCGTGAAGCTCGCGTCGAACCGCCGGAACGGCTCCGGCTGCGCGACGAGCGGGCGCGCCCGACCGACGATCCGGACGAAGGGCAGCGTCAGCCAGGACACGAAACGGTTGGCCGCCATCGACCACTGCGGCCGGCGAAGCGCCCGGCGCGTCAGCGGCTTCACCAGGCAGGGAATCGGTCCGACATCCCTCCAGCGGAGCTTCTGGAAGAGCCGGTACGACGCTTCCGACAGTCCCATGCCGAGCGACGCGCCGGTGTGGCGATCCCATGTGCGAAACAGCAGCTCGCCGAGGCCCTGGCGTTGGCGTTCGGGCGCGACCATGACGTCCATGCCCCAGGACGCCGGAATCTCGCGGCCGTGCACCCAGAGCGTGACGGGCATGCTTGCGTACTGCCCGATGACGCGCGCCTCGTCCCGGGCCACCCAGATCTGCGGACCGTCCGGCGGGTTGTTGGGATTGCGCCGGTACTGCCAGTCCCAGCGCAGTCGGCTGGCTTCCTGGGCGTCGTGGCCGAACACCCGTCGATAGAGCTGTTCGATGGCAGGCCGATCCTCAGGGCGAAACCGATCGATCGCGATCGTACCTGTAGCCTGACCCTGTTCGGAAAGCCCTGAACGTTCGCTTTGGGACATGAACGGCAAGCCCGGCGGGGACTCCTCTATTGTATCCCCGGCGTGCCTTCTCGTGGCCGGCGCGGGTCTCGTGGCTTCCGCCTTCAGCCGTTCGAGGCAACGGTCGTCGAATTCGCTCGATCGCGCGGATGCGCGGCGGAAGATCTCCGGAGCACATACTCCAGATTGCTGACCGCCACGTCCTGTGCCCAGGGACTGTTGCGTACCCACGCGCGAAGCGGGGCGGGCAGCCGCTTGAACGTCTGCGTGAGATGCAGGGCCTCGAAGGTTGCCGTGAGGCCGGCAGCCGTGATGTGCCGTCGCAGGCGGCGTACCCGGACCTTTTCGAGCAGATCGTCCATCTTGCACTCATCGCGCAGCGCCGCCTTGATGAACGAGTTCTCGTCGGCCGGTTCTCGCAGCATCCACGTGGCGTGCCGGGCCAGCCCGCGGAACGTTGCAAAGGCGACGCGCCTGCCGAGAAGAAGATGAAGCGGAATGGGAATCCTCAGGCGCGGCAGGTGGGCGCCGGCGAAGGAGAGGTACGGCGCCGTCGAGAGATAGATATGACCATCTCTTTTCAGGACACGCGCACATTCGCGCAGGTACAGAGCCGCGTCCGGGACGTGTTCGATCACGGCATGCGAGAGGACCAGGTCGAACGATCGATCCCGAAACGGCAGCCGCTGCCCGTCGGCGCGCGCGAAATGCAGATTGAGAGCGCCGCGGTCGCGCGCCAGGCGTGCGCCCGCA
>JACQTH010000640.1 GCA_016210935.1 Acidobacteriota bacterium
CTGGCGAAGGGGGAAGCCTCCTCTCGTGAAGCGGCGGCCCTGTTCTACTACCTGAATCGAACCGGGTTCAACGGCCTTTGCCGCTTCAATCGGTCCGGCGCGTTCAACGTGCCGTTCGGGCGCTACGCGCGAATCCGATACACATACGATTTCACCGAGTACCGCGAGGTCTTCGCCGGTTGGACGTTCACCAAGACCGACGTCGAGGCGGTTCCCGTCGAGTCATCGGACTTCGTCTACGCCGATCCGCCGTACGACGTGGACTTCACGCAGTACGCGAAGGATGCCTTCAGTTGGGAGGATCAGGAGCGCACAGCCGTGTGGCTGGCGAAGCATCGCGGGCCGGTCGTCCTCGTGAACCAGGCGACGCCGCGCATCGAGAAGCTCTACAGGCAACTCGGATACGCCATACGATTCCTTGACGGCCCCCGGCGGATCAGCTGCACAGGAGATCGCACCCCCGCGCGCGAGATTATGGGCACTCGCAATCTGTGACGCCTCGGTGTCAGTGTTGAGACCAAGCAGCTGCGGGTTGGCTATACTAGATTGTTACGCTCGCTGGAGGATTTCCACATGATTACCGCTGAAGTCAGGAGTGGAATCGATCAGATACAGGCGATCCTGGGCCCACAGGCGGACGAGCTCCTGCGTCATCGATGCCAGACCATCCGGAAGGATGACCTGACGCTTCCCGGCCCCGATTTCGTCGATCGCGTGTTTGCGGGATCCGATCGTCCGCTGCGCGTTCTGGGGAGCCTGCAGCGGCTCTTCGACGCGGGACGGTTGGCGCGCACCGGGTACCTGTCGATTCTCCCGGTCGATCAGGGCGTCGAGCATTCCGCCGGCGCATCGTTCGCCCCGAATCCGTCCTACTTCGATCCGGAGAACATCGTGAAGCTCGGGATCGAGGGAGGCTGTAACGCCGTCGCCAGCACGCTGGGCGTGCTCGGCGCCGTCGCGCGTAAATACGCGCACAAGATCCCCTTCCTCCTGAAG
Source organism: Acidobacteriota bacterium (assembly GCA_016210935.1). Taxonomy (GTDB): domain Bacteria; phylum Acidobacteriota; class Vicinamibacteria; order Vicinamibacterales; family JACQTH01; genus JACQTH01. The sequence continues at coordinate 997 of JACQTH010000640.1, forward strand.
TTCAATCACAACGAGTTTCTGTCGTATCCCAACTCCTTCGATCAGATCCGGTTCGCGGCGATTCGTCAGGCGTTCGACATGGGCTGCGCCGGGGCCGGCGCCACTATCTACTTCGGGTCAGAAGAGTCGAAGCGGCAGATCCAGGAAGTGACGGAGATGTTCCAGGAGGCGCACGGGCTGGGGATGTTCACGGTGCTCTGGTGCTATCTCCGCAATCCCGCCTTCAAGACCGTTGAAGCGGATTACCACGTGTCGGCCGACCTGACCGGTCAGGCGAACCATCTGGGCGTGACGATCGGCGCCGACATCATCAAACAGAAGCTGGCGACGACCAACAACGGGTATACCGCGCTGAAGTTCGGGAAGACGCATGCGAAGGTGTACTCGGAGCTGACGTCGAGCCACCCGATCGATCTGGCGCGCTATCAGGTCGCGAACTGCTACATGGGCCGGATCGGCCTCATCAACTCCGGCGGGGAATCGTCCGGGGAGAGCGACCTAGGCGACGCCGTCAAGACCGCGGTCATCAACAAGCGGGCCGGCGGAATGGGGCTGATTTCCGGCCGCAAGGCGTTTCAGCGGCCGCTCAAGGAAGGCGTCGGCCTACTGCACGCGATTCAGGACGTCTACCTCGCCGGCGAGGTCACGGTGGCGTAGTTCAGGGAACCGGAACTCTTCCCATTCAACCGCCGCGGCGGCGGACTCGACGACCTCCTGGATCGGAAGCTGGCTCTCGGCCAGCTCGACGTCCGCGGGTCTGGCCTTCGTGGCCGGATGCGGCGGCGTGAACAACTGGCAGCAATCCTGATCCGGGATAATTGAAATCTCATAGGTCCCCAGCCGCTGCGCTTCCGCGACGATTTCGTCCTTGTCCATTCCAATCAGCGGCCGCAGCACCGGCAGCGACGCCACGCCGCCGATGATCGACAGGTTCTCGATCGTCTGCGAGGCGACCTGGCCGATCGCCTCGCCGGTGACGAGCGCCCTGGCGTGCCAGGCCCGCGCGAGCCGCTCGCCGATCCGCACCATCAGCCGGCGGTAGATGACGACCCGAAGCGGCGCGGGGACGGTCAGCACGACGCGACGCTGGATTTCACCGAACGCCACGAGGGCGAGCTTCGATCGAAGCTGATACCGCGTCAGCCACGCCGCGAGCTGCCGGGCCTTTTCCTGCGACGCGCGCGAGAGGAGCGGATAGCTGTGAAAGTGCACGAACAGGACCGTGCAGCCGCGCTTCATCAGCCGAAACGCCGCGACGGGGGAATCGATCCCGCCGGAGAGCAGGCACGCCACCCGTCCGCCCGTGCCGGTCGGCAGTCCCCCAGGCCCGCGTTCCTTCCCGAACGAGTAGAACGCCTGGTCCGGAAGGATCTCGATCGACACGGTGAGCTCGGGCTGCCCGAGGTCGACACGCCAGCCCCGTTTCGTCTTGATCCGTCCGCCCACTTCGCGCTCGACCTGCGGAGACGTCAGCGGAAACTGTTTGTCGGCGCGGCGGACCGACACGCGAAACGTGCCGGTGTCGACGCCTTCGAGATCACGAAGAATCGCGTCGGCCATCTGATCGAGATCGAGCGGCGCCCGGTGAGCCGTCGAGAAATTCGCGACCCCGAAAACGCGGCGCAGGCGGCCCGACACGTCGGGCATCGCCTGCTCGGACCCGAGCTCGATTTCGATACGGCCCATCAGCGCCCGCACCCTGGCCACGTCGAGATCGCGCGTGGCCTCTCTGATATGGCGGACGAGCTGGCTCACGAACCAGGGGCGGTTCCGGCCCTTGAGGGCGATTTCCTGGTAGTGGGCGATGATGGACGGCATCGTCTCTCGACTTCCTCCGCCGCGCGGTGCCCGCTCACGACCGCGCTCTCGATCGTACCGGGCAGGCCCGTATCGATCCAATCACCGGCGAGGAAGAGGTTCGGGACCGGTGTCCGGGTCGCCGGGCGCGGCGGCTGGTTGGGCGCGAGCGAGAAGGTGGCCTGCTTTTCACGGACCGCGCGCGCCCGCCGCACGAGGGCGGCAGCCGCCGGCGGAATGGCGTTCGTCAGATCGTCAATCGCCACGCGGATGATCTCGTCGTTCGAGAGCCCGACCAGGCGGTCGGCGCCGCTCGACACCAGCGACAAGGACGCAGGCCCGTGGTGATCACCGGAGCTCTTGTCGAACACCCACTGGAAGCTGCGACCCGGCAGCCCGACAAACGGCGTGTCGACGACCGGCCGATCGAGCCACAGATTGACGGTCACGATCGGCGACGACTCCGTCGCGGATGCCCGGCGGACGATCTCGGCCATCGCCGGCGCGTCGCCGAAAACGCTCTTGAGACTGAACCACGACACCGCACAAATCACGGCTCGCGCATCGATCGGCTCGTCCTTCACCCGTACGACAGCCCGGCCGTCTTGGGATCCGATTGCAATCTGCGCGGGCGCGTTCGTGCGGACCACGGATCCGTGCGATTCGAGAAAGCGCCGCGCCGGCTCCGCGTACAGCTCGGTCAACGACCGCGTCGGCAAGCCGAGCGCAGAGTCGCGCGGATCGGAGCCGAACATCCTGGCCAGAACCCCGGCGAACACAGGAGCCGCCGCCGTGCGGGGACTCTGATTCAAGGCTGCAAGCGCCAGCGGATCCCACAGGAGCTCGCGGAGGCGCGCTGTTTGTCCGTTGCGAATCAGCCAGTTCTCAACCGTCTCACCGGGGGACGCGGCGATCTTTCGCGTATCTCCGCGCAGCTGTCGCGCCGCCACGCGCAGCGGCGCAGCGATCCGAAGCGCCGACCACCGATCCTTGCCGTCGAGCGCGTCCCAGTCCACGAGCGCGGCCATGAGATGCCACGGCGCGGGAAGGCCGCCGGTCCGAAGGGTGCTGCGGCGTCCCTCGCGATCGACGAAAGTGACCTCGAGGTTCTGCTGAAACCAGACGGCGTCCGCGGTCCCGATCGCCCCGAGAAAGTCCATGGTTTCGTGATAGCAGCCGAACAGCACATGCTGGCCGTTGTCGAACGGCTCGCCGGTCTCGGGGTC
>JACQTH010000641.1 GCA_016210935.1 Acidobacteriota bacterium
ACTGGATCGAGCCGAACGAGTACGAGCGTCGGCGCATCGCGCAGGGCGGCCGGCTGTGCCGGCAGGGATCAGCAGCCGCGCGGCTTGGGGTCGCGCGACTCGTGGCCGCGCTCGTGAGCGTCGGCGCACTGACCCCTGCGCGCGGCCTGGTGGGCCTTGTCAGTCGTGGAGGACTGACCCGCACGCACGAGGAAATTATTGCGCCCATCTGGAAGCTGCCCCCGTCAGCGCGCGCCGCGCTGAAGCAGATGTGGACCCGCCCGAAATTCTTCGACGCGCTTGGAAGTCAGATTGAAACCATCCGCCAAAGTGCGCGCGAGGCGCTGGAAGCCGGCTCATTCGGGCAGGTGCCGTTGATCGTGGTGTCAGCGACCAACCCGCATCCGCATCACGTGATGATGCAGGAACGACTCGCGCAGATGTCCCCTTACGGGAGGCGGCTCGTCGCCTCAGACAGCGGCCACTGGGTGCCGCTGGATGATCCCGAAACCGTCGTCCGGGCCGTACGCGAGGTCGTCGACCGGGTCCGGACGCAGCAGACGTGCGAACTCCCCGCCAGCGAGGAGCGATGAGCTTGGACAGCTGAAATCTTCACCAGATCTGCTCGAAACCACGTGCCGGAAAGCCGTCAACCGCGTAAAAACAAAGGCCTTGCCCGACGTATAATGACCAGTTAGGCTCACGAGGGACCGTGGGTGCCGGGTTTCCGCCAGATGGACGGCGGAAGAGGGTGCAACTGTTTGCGCCGGGATTCCGGCAGGCCGTGGCGTCGCTATATATAAAGGATATGAAAGCCAGCCTCGGCGTCCTCTCCCTTACGGGGCTGCTCGCCACCAGCCTCCTCGAAGGCACGGTGGCGGCCAGCGCGCAACAGACCGTCGCCCCGAAGCTCGCGGTCGCGCACGAACCCGGTCTTCTCTCCCCCGAAGCCCAGACCACACTCGTCCGGCAGTACTGCATCGGGTGTCACAACGACAAGAACAAAGAGCGGACCGCCGGCCTGGCGCTGACCGACTTCGATCCGTCTCGAGTGGAAGACAGGGCGGAAGTCGCGGAAAAGATGATCCGGAAGCTGCGCGCGGGCATGATGCCGCCGCCCGGCGCGCGCCGGCCCGACGCCGCCACGGTGAAGGCGTTCAAGGTCTCGCTCGAGACGCGCCTCGATCAGATCGCCGCGCTTCGTCCGAATCCGGGCCGCCGGACGTTTCAGCGCCTGAACCGCGCCGAGTACGAACGATCGGTCAAGGACCTGCTGGATCTCGAGGTGGACGTGGCGGCGTTCCTGCCGCCCGACACCATCAGCCACGGCTTCGACAACATCGCGGAAGTCCAGAGCTTCTCGCCGACGTTGATGGAAGGCTTCCTTCGGGCGGCGGCGAAGATCTCGATGCTGGCGCTCGGCGACAAGTCCGCGAGCCCGACGGAAGCGACGTACAAGGTACCGCGCACGCAGTCGCAGATGCGGCACATCGAGGGCACGCCGTGGGGAACGCGCGGCGGCCTCGCCATCACCCACATCTTCCCCGCCGACGGCGAATACACGTTCCGCATCATGCTCCATGGCAACCCGACCGGGCAGCTCTACGGCGGGACGTTCGGGCGGAACGAGCAGATTGAGATTTCGATTGACGGCGAACGCGTCGCCCTGCTCGACGTGAACCCGCGGATGTCCGAGACGGAGAAAGAAGGGCTCAACATCGTGACGCCGCGGATTCACGTCAAAGCCGGCCCGCAGCGCGTGGCCGCCGCGTTTCTCGAGCGCTTCGAGGGCCCGGTCGACGATCTGATCGCGCCGATCGACTACACGCTCTCCGACACCGAGAGCGGAACGGCGGTCGGGATCACGACCCTGCCGCACGTGCGGGATTTCAGCATCACCGGTCCGTTTCACGTCACGGGCGTGTCCGACACGCCAAGCCGGCGCAAAGTCTTCACGTGTCGTCCCACGTCGGCGGACGAAGAGCCGGCGTGCGCGGCGCGGATCGTCAGGCAGCTGGCGTCGAGCGCGTACCGGCGTCCGCTCAAGCCGCAGGAATTCGAGAGCCTGATGTCGTTCTACGACCGCGGGCGAACGGAAAAGGACTTCGAGGCCGGGATCAAATCGGCGCTCCAGGCCGTCCTGGCCAGCCCCCACTTTCTGTTCCGGTTCGAGGAGATGCCGGCGGGGACGAAGCCGGGGCAGAACTACCGCATCACCGAGCTGGATCTCGCGGCGCGATTGTCGTATTTCCTGTGGGCGACGGCGCCGGATGCCGAGCTGCTGAAAGTCGCGGCGAGCGGCGCGCTGAGAACCCCGGCCGTGCTCGGGAAGCAGGTGCGCAGGATGCTGGCCGATCCCCGATCCGAAGCGCTCTCGACGCGATTCGCGTCGCAGTGGCTGCGACTCCAGGACGTGGACAAGATCAAGCCCGACGCGCTGCTCTATCCGTCATACGACAACGAGCTCGCCGACTCGTTCACGCGCGAGACGCAATTGTTCTTCGACAGCATCGTCCGGGAGGATCGCAACATCCTCGACCTGCTCACCGCCGACTACACCTTCATCAACGAGCGGATCGCGAAGGTGTACCGGATTCCGAACGTCATGGGGCACCAGTTCCGGCGCGTCACCGTGCCGGACGAGCGGCGCGGCATCCTCGGGCACGGCAGCGTGCTGATGCAGACGGCGGTGGCCGACCGGACCTCGCCGGTGCAGCGCGGGAAATGGGTGCTGGAAGTGCTGTTCGGCACGCCGCCGCCTCCACCGCCGCCGAATGTTCCCGCGTTTGAAGAGACGAAGGCGGTGGCCGACGGGGGCCGCACGTTGTCCGTGCGGGAGCGGATGGAGGAGCACCGGAAAAACCCGGCGTGCACGTCCTGCCATCGCGTCATGGATCCGCTGGGCCTCGCGCTGGAGAACTTCGATGTCGTCGGAGCCTGGCGCTTCAAGGACAACGGCGTCGCCGTCGATCCTTCCGGCACGCTGTACGACGGCACGGATCTGAACGGGCCCGCGAGCCTCCGGCAGGCGCTCCTGAATCACTCGGAAACGGTGATCATGAACTTCACCGAGAATCTCATGGCCTACGCGCTCGGCCGGCCGGTCGAGTACTTCGATCAGCCGGCGATTCGCGCCATCGTGAAGAAAGCGGGCCAGAACGAGAACAGGGTTTCCTCGCTCGTCCTCGGCATCGTCGACAGCGCCGCGTTCCAGATGTCGCAGGCGGAGCCCGCCCTGACCACGGAGGAGACGGCATCGCCCGGACGACCCGAGAAGAAAGAGTAGGGAGGCGTCATGTACATCGAGAAGAAGCATCTGTCCCGTCGTACGGTCCTGAAGGGCATGGGCGTCTCGGTCGCCTTGCCGCTTCTGGATGCGATGATTCCGGCCCGCACCGCGCTGGCCAGGACCAGTGCGGCGACGCCCAAGGTTCGTCTCCTCTGCATGGAGATGGTGCATGGCTCGGCCGGGAGCACCGCCTTCGGCATCAAGAAGAACCTGTGGGCGCCGGCGACTGTCGGGCAGCCCTTCGATTTGTCGCCGACCAGCCTCGCGACCCTGGAGCCCTACCGCGAGTACCTGACGATCGTGAGCAACACGGATGTGCGCAACGCCGAAGCGTTCACGCTCCCCGAAATCGGCGGCGATCACTTCCGATCGAGCGCCGTCTTCCTGACGCAGGCCCATCCGAAGCAGACACAGGGGTCGGACGTGATCGCGGGCACCTCGATGGATCAGCTGTACGCGCAGCGGTTCGGGCAGGACACGCCGATTCCGTCGATGCAGCTCTCCATCGAGAACGTCGATCAGGCGGGCGGCTGCGCCTACGGCTACTCGTGCGTGTACACCGACACGATCAGCTGGGCGTCTCCCACGCAGCCGCTCCCAATGGTGCGCGACCCGCGGGTCGTCTTTGATCAACTGTTTGGGGTCGGCGCGACCGCCGAGGAACGGCGCGCGAACCGGAAAGCCGATCGCAGCATCCTGGACTGGATCAGCCGTCAGGTCGCGGAACTGCGGCGGGAGCTGGGACCGAGCGATCGGACGCGACTGAACAAGTACCTCGAGGACATTCGCGAGATCGAACGGCGCATCCAGCAGGTCGAATCGCGCAATACGACCGGCGAGCCGCGCGAGCTTCCGGACGCGCCCATCGGCGTGCCCGATTCGTTCGAAGAGCACGTCAAGCTGATGTTCGATCTGCAGGTGCTCGCGTTCGCGGCGGACAGCACGCGCGTCTTCTCCTTCAAGCTGGGCCGGGATGCGTCGGGCCGCTCGTATCCGGAAAGCGGCGTCCGGACCGGCTTCCACAACGCGTCGCATCACGGCGAGCGCGAAGACCGGATCCTCGAGTTCGCGAAGATCAATCGCTATCACGTCAGCCTCGTGCCATACCTGCTGGAGAAGTTGAAGACCACGCCGGACGGCGAACGCAATCTCCTGGACAACAGCCTCGTGCTGTACGGGTCCCCGATGGGCGACTCGAACATCCACAACCACAAACGGGTGCCGCTGTTCCTGGCGGGTCACGCGGGCGGGAAGCTGAAAGGCCACCTGCACCTCAAGGCCCCGGATGGGACGCCGATGGCCAACGTGCTGCTGACGCTGCTGCAGGGCCTCGGCCTCGACGACATGCAGTCGTTCGGCGACAGCACCGGCACGTTCGATCTGACAACGGTGCCAACCGAAACGACGGACACCAAGGCGTAAGGCTGCGTCGCGAGGAACGCCATGAAGCGAACGAACCTCGGTTTCGCCGTCGCGCTTTGCATGTCGGCGCTCGTCGCCGCGGCGCCCTCGAGCACGCCGGTCGCCGATGCCGCGATGCACGGCAACACGGAGGCCGTCCGCACGCTGCTCAAGGATGGCGCGGACGTGAACTCGGCTCAGGCCGA
>JACQTH010000645.1 GCA_016210935.1 Acidobacteriota bacterium
GCGCCTGAGCCATCTTGTCGTACCGGAGATTCTCCTGGAAGAGATGCAGGAACTCTCTCCGGTCGCGCCGACCCAATCCGAGCGGCGGATGATGACTGGCCCAGGTTCCCCAGCAGTTGTTGTTGTAGACGATCACGATGGCTGGCATGCGATATTTCGCCAGCGTCTCGATCTCCATCCCCGTGATGCCGAATCCCGCATCGCCCGTGATGCAAACCAGCGGGCTTCCTTTGTAAGCAGCCTGCGGGCCGGCCCCCAGCTCCATCGCAACCGCCGCCCCAAACGTGTACGCGACGTCCGGACCGACGACGATTTCCCAGTACGGCCCGTTGAGGATCTGCCCCGGCCGGTACGCGCGGAGGTACTGCCTCGGATAGCGGGCGATCCCGGAGCCTCCCGACACCACCGTCGTCTGATCTCTGGGAATCTTGCCGTTGTACAGAAAATCGCCCAGCGCCTTGGCGATGGACGCAGGATGAACCGCGTTGACATCGTTGTGCTTGACGCCCTGCGCGTAGATCGCGGCGCGCTGGTCCTCGTACTTCTTCGCCGCGGCCCTGACCTCGGCAATCCAGATGTCGCGCTTCATGGGAGGCGTCTGCTCGTACAGGGCCTCGAGCGCGGCCTTCTCGCAGCTCACGATGCCGACATCGATCGGCAGGTCGCGGCCGATTTCTGTCGCGTCGAGGTGAACCCGGACGTACTTGGTGCTCGGACCGAACGCCCAGCCGCCGATCGGCGGCATCTTGTACTGGCCGACGATGAAGACGAGGTCTACGCTCGGATAGCAGTCTGGCGCGGCGCTCGCCGACAGCGGATGGCCGTCCGAGAATTTCCCGCGCTGAGGGCCGGTTTCGGTCACCGGGATCTGCGCCTTTTCGGCGAGCTTCGCCAGGATCTCCCACGCCTTGCTGCGGAACACGCCCTGGCCGCAGACGATCATCGGCCGCTGGGCGGTCTTGAGCAGCGCCACGGCCGCGGCGATCGCTTTGGGATCCGGGTGGGGCTGGGTTTCGGTGCGGTACCTTGACTTGTCGAAATGGTACGCCAGATCGCTCGCCGAATTGATCTTCGCCGTGCAGATGTCGCTCGGAAAGACCAGGTGAACAGGCCTGGGAACGCCGGTTCGCATCTGACGGAAGGCTTCAGCGGTGTGCTCCCAAATCCGGCCGGCGGTGATGATCGTCTTGCCCCACTTCGTCACTCCCGTCGTCATCCACTGGTCGCGCCACGTTCCCGCGACCATGCCCTTGGCGCGCCCGGTATCTTCATCCCGCACGCGTCCGGCCCCGCTCAGAATCAAGATCGGAGAGCAGCATCCCTCGGCGATCAAAAAGGGCGACGCGCCCATGGCGATGCATCCGCCATACTGGGCGTTGAACGCCGCAATCTCACCTGACACGCGATGGAACGCGTCGCAGGCGTGGCCCATGGCGCCGTCGTGCCTGCCGGAATAAGAGGGGATGCCCTGTTCGGCCAGCGCATTCTCGATGTCGTAATTCCCGGGGCAGTGGATGAACGCGGCAAGCCCTTCGGCCTTGCAGCACATCCCCAACACGTTCGCGCCGGTCGTCGGAAAATCGATCGCCGGCAGCGGCGCCGCGCGAGACGGCTCGAACTCCGGCGGAACTTTGATCCCCGCCTCCGGCGCCGCGACCGCGGCTCCCTCCCCGCCCGCAGCCATGGCCGACGTCGAACCGACTGTCACCGACGCAGCCACCGGTCCCACGACAGCCGCGTTCAAGAAGTGCCTCCGGCTTACGTTCGTCTTTTTCACGCGAGACATGATGCTTCCTTCCTAGACATCTTCTAGTAACGAAGGTTCGCCGTACACCGCGGGCTCGTCACTCGGCAGTTTGAGGCGAAGCTTCGTTACCCTGCCGAGGAAACGATCTTCGATAAATTAATCACTTCGCCGGGTTTGACGACTTCCACCGTCGAGTCGTGCATCCAACCGCGATCCTCGTTCTTGTACCAGCGCATCACCATCCCGGTCTTCCGGAGCTCCGGGGAGAGCCGGACCTGGATCCACTCCTTGTCTCGCCCGATCACGGTGAGCACGGTTCCTCGAGGGACGAGCACCAGGACTTGTGCGCCGGAGGTGGGACCCATATGGACGTTGGCGTAGCTGGTCGGAACTCGGACACGTTCCGAAGTGGCTTGGCCGAACGCGGGCTGCGCGAGCGTCAGGACGAGCAGGGCGTAAAGGGCGTAAATGGTTGGCATGAGTCGGCGATTAATATAAAACACCAGGTGCCATGAAGCATGCACGAAATCTGCTGATCATCCTCTGCCTGGCTATGGGAATGCTGGCGGCGCCGGGCCAGACGCAGTCTTCCGTCCAGCTGCCGGTGCAGAAAATGCCCATGGGCGACTATGAGGTCGTGGAGAACTGGCCCAAACCCCTGCCCGATATCGATTTGTCGCATGCCGGCTGGACGTGGGGGTCTGGCGCGGGCGTGTGGGCCGAAAGTCCCGACAAGGTCTGGGTGTCCCAGCGTGGGGAGATTGAGCTGCCGCCCGGCGCCACGCCCTGGATCTGTCCATGTCTGCTCAACCCGCGGCGCACCAACACGGGCAGGCGTCCCTATTCCGGCAAGGGTTACGCCTATCAAATGCGCCGGCACCACCTCGTCTTCGCGGTCGATCGCGACGGCAACACGATCCGCGAATGGCTGCAGCACGACAAGTATCTGGCGCCGCCCAGAGGTTCCGGGCTGGGCGAGCTGGGTCGCGGGCCGCACAAGCTGCTGATCAACCCGTACGACCCTGAAA
>JACQTH010000657.1 GCA_016210935.1 Acidobacteriota bacterium
TCGACGCGGCCTCGAGAAACCAGGTGATGGGCGGAGGAGTTTGCGCCGTGAGTCCGACCACCAGAGCGACTGCGACGACAATCGGGCGCCAGGTCGGCATGTCTCAGAAGGTAAAACACTCGGGAGCAAAGAGATCTTCCCGGGGATGGAGCTCCGCGCCCAAACCAAGCTGAAGCGTGGTCCCACGAGTCAACGAAGCTGAAGCTTTGGCCGCGACGGCCGTTCGCTTCATGGTGCGATTTCGATAGAACCTCGTTATTATGATCATTCTCTGGTTGCACTTGACAGGTGGCATAGTGAACCCTATTTTGTTCTATCTCTGACGATAGCGGGATTGGAGGTTTGTCATGCTGAAGATTGGTGACGTCGCGCCCGATTTCGAAGCCGACACGACGGAAGGACGGATTCGATTCCACGAGTGGGTCGGGAACTCGTGGGCGGTGCTGTTCTCGCACCCGAAGGATTTCACGCCGGTCTGCACGACCGAGCTCGGCTACATGGCGAAGATCAAGCCGGAGTTCGACCGGCGCAACACGAAAATCATCGGCATCAGCGTGGATCCGGTGGACAGTCACAAGCGCTGGTCGAATGACATCAAAGAGACCCAGGGCGCGGCGCCGAACTATCCGATGATCGGCGACCCGGAGCTGAAGATCTCGAAGCTGTACGGCATGCTGCCGGCCACGCTCGAAGGCAGCTGCGAAGGCCGGACGCCGGCCGACAACCAGACGGTGCGGAACGTGTTCGTCGTCGGCCCCGACAAGAAGGTCAAACTGATCATCGTCTATCCCATGACGACGGGCCGGAACTTCGACGAAGTGCTCCGGGTGATCGATTCGCTCCAGCTCACGTCGAAGCATCAGCTGGCGACGCCGGTGAACTGGAAGCCAGGCGAAGACGTGATTATCGCGGGCTCGGTGTCGGACGAGGAGGCCAGAAAGCGATACCCAGCGGGTTGGAAGGCCCCGCGGCCCTATCTGCGGATCGTGCCGGCGCCGGGCGGCGTCGAACCGGCAGGCGTTTAGCAACGACCATTCGCGAAGGAGATCCTTATGGAGAGGCTGCGGCGCGAAGCGCCGCGGCAAGCCCGAAGGCCTGGGTCCCCAACGCGGCACGCGCGTTGGGGTGGCAACGGCGTCGCGCGAAGCGCGTAGAGCGGCGGGGGTGGGGCCCCGCCGCAACTGAATAATGCTGAGACTTTGAGCGGGCCGGCCCAGGTCGGCCCCTCCCGTGCTCTGTGGTGAATCTTAAACGGGCTTCGTCGCCACCGCGATATTCACGCCGCGCGTGTACTCCACACGCTCACCGAACTCCCGCGCGAACGCCTCGCGCACGTGCCGTCTAAACTCTTCCCACCGCTTTCCGACCAGCCGGCGGAGCACTCGTCCTTCCACCGCCGACTCACGCAAGGTGAGAAAGTCGGCCACGGTCGCTGACTGCTGATACTGGCGCGAGACGACATCGATGGCCGTCAGGCCGGCTTCGGCAAAGGCTCGACGGAAATTCTGCGGGTCCGCGAAGAACTCATCCCAGGGGATGACCGCGCGAAACCCTTCATCGAGATCGCCCAACCGGACGAATTCGCCCGCCTGCTGCCGCCAGAAGCGCGCGGGCGCGGTCGGCTTCGTCTCCCACGCGGTGAGCCCGATGCGCCCGCCGCAGCGGAGCACCCGAGCCAGCTCCGCGATGGCCGACCGGTAGTCCGGAAAATGCGAGACGACGAAGCTGGCCAGGATCACGTCAAACGTATCGTCGGAAAACGGAAGATGCGGGACGCGCGCGACCGCCACGTGATGCCGACCTTTCGCCCGCAGATGTCCGAGCATCTCCGGTGATGGATCGATCGCGATCACGACACCGCATTTTCCCACGGCGGCCTTGGCCGGCACTGTAACCGCGCCCGTGCCGGCGCCGACATCGAGTACGCGTGCATCCGCCGCCGGCGCGACCACCGTCACCAGATCGGCGGCCGGGGCAGCGAACTGAATCGGCAGCGCGAGTCGGTCGTACACCGCCGCGACCTCCGCCTCGTGATACGGGGAGGAGCGCCCGCGAACCTCCGTCACCGGACCCTCGTTCGAACCTCCGTCCGAACCTCCGTCGACGAACCCCCGTCCGAACCTCCGTTCGAACCTCTCTCCAAGAACCTCTGTTCCAACAGCCGCAGCATCGCGCTGCACGCGACGCCGTGATGTTTCTGCGGATGATCGACCAGGAAGATATCGAGCGCCGGCAGGGTTCCGGGCACGTTCACCTCGACGAGCTTCTTCGCTTTCAGTTCCTCGCGTACCGTCAGCTTGGGTACGATAGCCATCCCCAATCCCGCCAGGACCGCGTGTTTCACCGCATCCGGCCCCTCGAACGTCAGCGTCTGCGCGGGCACGATGCCGCGTCTGGTGAGCCAGGCGTCCACCAGACGCCGGGTGACCGATTTGTCCTCCCGCAAAATCCAGCACACCTTGTCGAGGGCAGGCGTGCGACCGCCGCGCCGGGCCACGTCCGGGGCCGCCACCGCGATCAGCTCGCCGGGGAGCAGCTTCTGCGCGCGCAACTCGCTGGTGGGCGGACGGCCGGCCACGATCCCCATGTCGAGATCGTTGCGAATCACACGCTCAGCGATCTCGTCGGCGACCCCGATCTGATACTGCAGCTCGAAGGTCGGATGTGCGGCACGGTACATCGCGAGCAACGGGGGCATGAGGTACAGGCCGGGGGTGGGGCTGGCGCCGAGTCGAATGCGGCCGACGGCGCCGCTGATCACCTGATGCATCCGCTCGCGGGCGCGGTCGACGGACGCCAGGACGCGACGGGCTTCCTCCAGCATGACCTCGCCCGCCACGGTCAGCGACACGCGCCGGGCCGCGCGGTTCAGGAGCCGGGCGCCGACCTCCTCTTCGAGCTGCGCGATTTGATGCGAGACGGCCGGCTGCGACAGGTTGCACGCGCTCGCCGCGCGCGCGAAATGCCGCCGCTCCGCGACGGTGACGAAGGTCTTGAGGTGCGTGAAGTTCATAATAGTTTCTTATCACAACTATTCTCTCCTTTCATTTGACGAATCGATCCTGCCCCCTTACAGTTTCCCCATGACATCACTGGCCTGCCCCGTAGATCTCGACAGCCTGCGGCTCCGCCGCGAAGTCCGCGAGATGTATGCCCGCGTGGCTTCCACACCGGACGGCACGTTCCATTTTCATCGCGGTCCGGAATACGCGTCGCGCTGGCTCGGCTACGACGCTACCGAGCTGGCCGCGCTCCCCTCCGACGTCACGCACTCGTTCGCCGGCGTCGGGAACCCCCATGCGATCGGCCCGCTGCCACCCGGCGCCCACGTTGTCGACATCGGGTCCGGCTCCGGCACCGATCTGCTGCTGGCCGCGCGACACGTTGGGCCTGACGGCCGCGCGACGGGCGTCGACATGACGCCGGAGATGCGGGAACGCGCGCGGGACGGCGCACGCGCGTGCGGCCTGACGCGCGTGGAGCTGCTCGACGGCGACGCGACGAATCTCCCGCTGGCCGATGCGTCCGTGGACGTCGTCATCTCGAACGGGGTGCTGAACCTGGTTCCGGAAAAAGATCGGGCCTTCGCGGAGATCGCGCGGGTGCTGCGGCCCGGCGGCCGCCTGCAGATCGCCGATATCGCCACCGGTGTCGAGCTGTCGGAGGAGATTCGGCGCGACATCGAGCTCTGGACGGGTTGAATCGCCGGCGCTCTGCCGGAGGCAGAGTTGGCCGAAGCGTTCACGGCGGCCGGATTCCGCGACGTCCGCATCACCCACACGTATGACTGCTTCCGCGGGACCTCGAAGGAGCGGACCGCCCAGAAATTCGGCGTGAGGGGCGTGAACGTGAGCGGAGTGCGCGCGTGACCGCAACGGATCCGCTGTCCGAGGCCGTCCCTGGTCTCGGCCGCAATTGCTGCACTAAGCGGATCGGTGTCTCGATTAGCGCCGCGAGCGATCGAGCGAGCGGTGGGAGGCGGTGGGGGTGGGGCCCCACCGCACACTAAAGGAGGATCGAATGAGAACCACGCGTATCGCAACCATCGCACTGGCCCTGATTGTCATGGTGGCCTTGAGCATTGGCCTGGCAGCCCAGACCAAGCAGGCGCCCGCGAAGCCGGCGGCGAAACCGTTGTACGACCGGCTTGGCGGCGTCTACGCTATTGCGAGCGTCGTCGACGAGTTCATCGAGGCGCTGCTCGTCAACAACACGCTCAACGCCAATCCGGCGATCAAAGAGGCGCGGGACCGCGTGCCGAAGGCCGGCCTCAAGTTCCAGGTCACCGCGCTCGTGTGCGAAGTGACCGGCGGGCCGTGCAAGTACACGGGACGGTCGATGAAGGAGGCGCACGCGAAGCTGAACATCAACGAGGCGCAGTGGGACGCGATGGTGGCTGACTTCCGCAAGGTGCTCGACAGGTTCAAGGTGCCGCAGGCAGAGCAGCAGGAATTGATCACGATTGTCGGGACGACGAAGAAGGATATCGTGATCGCGAAGTGAACCGCCTGTGGGCCGAAGCTTTGGCTTCGGCGTGTGATCCGGCTCATTCCCCTCGCGGACGCCGATTCCGATCACCCGCTGGTGAAACGCCTCGACTCTCGATAGACGATCGGAAAAACTTCACACTGAACTGACCGCCCGATTGGCCCGATTGGCAGGAACGGCAACGGCGCACCGCTCGCTTTAATCCATAGACACAAAAACCTTCGAGAATTCGCGGTCGTCTCGCAAGGCAGGCATTGGCATGCCACACGCAATGACGATGCTAGAATGCCATGCAGAAGCCACTCACGATGTCCCCGCCTACGAAGCTGGTCACTGCCGACGAGCTTTTCCGCATGCCGGACAACGGCGATGGGTACGAGCTCGTCGAAGGGCGATTGATTCCCGTGTCCCGGCCTGGCGCTCGGCACAGCGTCATCGCAATGCGGCTCGGAGGCGAGCTCTACCAGTTTGTCAAAGCACACCGGCTGGGCACCGTCTTTGCCCAGGACGCCGGGTTCAAACTAGCGAGTGATCCGGATACTGTACGCGGCCCCGATGTGTCGTTTGTTCGGGTAGAACGTCTGTCGCCTGGTGACGTGCCTCGCAGCTATTGGTCCGGCGCCCCGGACCTTGCCGTCGAGATTCGGTCACCGAACGATCGACGAGGCAAAATCGACAGAAAACTGCACGATTATCTGCGGGCGGGCGTCCGAATGATCTGGTTCATTGAACCCGACAGACGAACCGTCACGGTATACCGACCAGATGCTGATCCTGTGACTCTGCCCGCCGACGAGGAAGTCGACGGCGGCGACGTGGTGCCCGGCTTCCGCCTGCGAATCAGCGACCTTTTCGACTAGCGAGGAAACGGCACGGACACTCCACCGGTCAGACTCCCGGGCGTCAATCACACGAGCGACCGGCACACAGACCTCTCTTAATAACGGCCAGCGCCGGGGTGTGATCAAAACGTATAGCGGAGCACCAGCCGTGCCATCCTGGGGTCGCTTCGCGAAAAAGGCCTGCCGAAGCTTGGCCCCGACGCGGGAAAGATCGAGCGTGGTGTGCCCTGATTGGTCGCATTGAAGACATCCAGCGCTGCGCCCAGCGTGCCGCGGCGGACGGTTCGACGGAAGGTCTTTTCGATTCGAAGATCCAGGTTCCACACCGCCTCTGTCCGGCGCGACCCGCGCTGCTCGAGACGAATGGTCTGGAAATCAAATGGGATCAACGTGTTGAAATATGTAAACGAGCGTTCCCACGTGTTGCCGTTCTGTCGCCACAGGACTCCGCTGACGACGAACCCGTCGGCCACAGGGAGCCGGTAGGATCCGAGCACCTTCAGCTCTTTGAGATCGAACGGCGCGCGCCCTTCCGCGTTGATGCGCGCGTTCGGGTTGAA